>JACMNW010000172.1 GCA_014378345.1 Pseudorhodobacter sp.
CTGGCCTATGCGCTGCTGGCGGGTCTGCCGCCCGAGGCAGGGCTTTATGCCTCGATCGCGCCGATCCTGCTGTATGCGATTTTCAGAACCAGCCGGGCGCTGGCGGTCGGGCCGGTGGCAGTGGTCTCGCTGATGACCGCCGCAGCCATCGGGTCCGTGGCCGCGCAGGGCACGATGGGTTACGCTGTGGCTGCGCTGACGCTGGCGGGGTTGTCGGGCGTCATCCTGTTGGCGATGGGACTGTTCAGGCTGGGATTTCTGGCCAATTTCCTGTCGCATCCGGTGATTGCGGGCTTCATCACCGCCAGCGGCATCCTGATCGCCACAAGTCAGATCAAGCACATCCTTGGCATCAGTGCGGCTGGCGACACCCTGCCCGAAATGGTGCTTTCGCTGGTCCGGAATGTTGCCACAACCAACTGGATCACGCTTGTGATCGGGATCAGTGCCACGGTCTTTCTGTTCTGGGTGCGCAAGGGCCTTAAGCCCGTTTTGCGCCGGGTCGGGCTGGGGCCGCGCATGGCTGACGTGCTGACCAAGGCAGGGCCGGTCGCCGCTGTGGTGGCGACGACAGTGGCCGTCCGGGCACTTGGCCTTGACACACTCGGGGTTCGGATTGTCGGCGTGGTGCCGCAGGGCCTGCCGCCGCTGGCGCTGCCCTCGTTCTCGCCTGACCTCATCGGGCTCTTGGTGCTTCCGGCCCTGCTGATCTCTGTCATCGGGTTTGTGGAATCCATTTCCGTGGCGCAAACTCTGGCGGCAAAAAAGCGCCAGCGGATCGACCCGGATCAGGAATTGATCGGTCTGGGGGCCGCCAACATCGCCGCCGCCTTTACCGGCGGCTACCCGGCCACCGGGGGCTTTTCGCGTTCGGTCGTGAACTTCGATGCAGGCGCTGAAACGGCCGCAGCCGGGGCCTTCACCGCGATCGGGCTGGCCGTCGCCGCCATCGCGCTGACCCCGCTGATCTACTTTCTGCCCACCGCAACCCTTGCGGCCACGATCATCGTGGCGGTGCTGTCCCTTGTCGATTTCTCGATCCTGAAACGCAGCTGGACCTATTCCAAGGCCGATTTCGTCGCGGTGGCCGCAACCATCCTGCTGACCCTGGGGCTGGGCGTGGAGATCGGCGTGTCGGCCGGGGTGATTCTGTCCATCACCCTGCATCTTTACAAATCCTCGCGCCCGCATATTGCAGAGGTCGGCCTTGTTCCCGGCACCCAGCATTTCCGCAACGTCCACCGTCACAAAGTCCTGACAGATCCCAGCCTGCTGACGCTGCGCATCGACGAAAGCCTTTACTTCGCCAATGCGCGCTTCCTGGAAGATTACCTTTCTAACCGCGTTGCGTCGGAATGTCCGATCAAACATGTGGTGCTGATGTGTTCGGCTATCAACGAGATCGACCTGAGCGCACTGGAAAGTCTGGAGACGATCAATCACCGCTTAGGTGAAATGAACGTGAAGGTGCACCTGTCCGAGGTCAAGGGGCCGGTAATGGACAGGTTGAAGAAGTCACATTTCCTCGATGCGCTGACCGGTCAGGTGTTCCTGTCGCAATATGATGCCTTCATTTCCCTCGTGCCTGATCCCGCCGGGACATGGGCCCAACAGAGGAACTGCATCACTGGCTACCAGATTACAAACGACGTTTTGCCAGACACCGGACAATGACGACACTCACCCTCTTGACCAATGCCGCTGAACGGCTGGTGACAATGACGGCAGGCTTAGAAAGCGGCAGGAACTGGCGCGGGATGATGCGCAAGCGGTGGATGGCGTGCCGGGGGAAGAAAGGCGGGGTGGTCACCCCGCCCTCTGTAAGAAAATTCAGCCCTCAGTAAACTGAATCGAGTCCGGGCGGGCGGTTCGACGCAAGCACACGCACCGTCACGCCGTGACGCACGCGCCGATTAAGATCGATCACATCCTGATCCAGTAGGCGAATGCAGCCGGACGACACAGCTTTGCCTAGATACTCAGGTTCGCAGGCACCATGAATCCGGTAGAGCGTATCTTCGCCATTCTGGAAAAGATAAAGTGCGCGCGCGCCGAGTGGATTGCCCGGTCCCGGATCCATGCCGCCATTCGCCACGGAAAACGGCTCCAGTTCGGGTCGGCGCGCGATCATCGTTTCCGGCACCTTCCAGCGGGGCCAGCTTCGACTGAACTGAAGCCTGGCAACGCCTTGCCATTCGAACGCCGCAGCACCCGTACCAGCACCATATCGCATGGCCTGGCCGTCGTCTCCGATCAGGTGCAGGAAACCGGCGTTGGGGTCCACGACGATGGTTCCGGGCAGCTCCTCCGGAAACGGATTGCCAACTTCCTGACGCCAAAGCCTTGGTGGCACAATACCTTCCGGCACCGCCGGGATTGGATAAGGCTCGTCAGTAATTGCACCATAATGCGCGGGCAGCAGCGGAAAGATTTCGTTTTCTGGCTCGGCCAAAGGAGGGAAAGCGGCTTGGGAGTTCATGCCGCAAGCCGAAAGTGTCGCCACAGAGCCTGAGGCCACGAAGGCACGACGTGTCATCATGAGTTTGGTCCTTGTTTACTGATGTTCGTTGATGACCGCGTAGGTTACGCGGTCGCGACAATCAGCAGGACCTGGGCGGATCGAGGGACCCCGGCGGTGTCGTTCCGGTAAGCCAAGCCCCTGCGTCGGGTACCATCGCATTGCACGCACTGGTCAATTGCAAAGAAATCACTGAACGGGGGAGCACAATATCCGGGCCACAAGGCGAGCCAACCAAAATTGCCGTACGACAGCGTTTCGGCTTTGGTGAGAGAGCCGCCACACCGCGTTGCCCGTCCGTCGATACAGTGGCACGCGCAACGCTCGGATCTGCAATCACTTTCCCCGGGTCGCGTTGGGTCAGGTAGGGGAAAGCCTGAGCTCCGTAAAAGGCGCCCCATGGCATTACCGCCAAAACAAGAACGAGAATTGCGATCAAGCGAAGTGCGAACATACGGGTGAATGCAAGGTCTGGCCAAGAGTGTCAAGAAACCTCGGGATCATATGAGTACAATTTACTGCGAGTTCCGCAGTGTGAACGTGGTTTTATGATCGCCGCTTAAACGACAATGCGCCCTAGAAACTGTGTGTATGGGCCGAGTTGAGGCTGCCATGGGGCACCGGTTTTGAGGATCGCGTTTGCGATGGTGACGAGCCTGCGCGCGATGGCGATGATGACGAGCTTGTGCGGCTTGCCGCGTCCCTTAAGGCGCTGTACGACCGGCTTCAGCACCGGGTTGTAACATGCGGCGGCGAGTGCTGCTTGGAACAGCACATGTCGCAGTGCGCGCCGCCCTCCTGCGATTGCCTGGCTGCCCAGCATCGTTCCAATGTCGTGTGGCACCGGAGCGAGGCCGGTCATGGCAGGGGCCTCGCCTGCGGTCATCCGGCCGAGTTTGGGCATTTCCGCGAGCAGCATGGCCGCAGAAACCGAGCCGATGCCCGGTATAGATGGCAGATGCCGTGCCTTGGCGGCAGTGCTGTCCTCCAGCGCCATCACGCTTTCGATCCGACGTTCGAGATCGCCGACCTAGCCATCCAGCATGGTTTTGAGGGCGTCATCCATGCCCTCGACGTCGGCGGGGAACCGTCGCGATGTCAAGATTTTGGAACACCGCGCAACTCGGCGATTGCGTAGGTGGCGCATTTTTTGTTGGCGAAAACCCCGTTTCAACTCGATGTGATCACGCCGCATCGAGTTTCATTAATAACCCCTTCACATTCGACACCTGCCACGCCCCACCCCGTCGCGTCCTGATCCCACGCAGTGCAAGCTCCGCGGCAATCGCACGCAAACTGACATGCCCGTCCACCCGGATGTCTTCTACGACTGCAGTAAGGTCTTGCGCAAAGGCTTCGGC
>JACMNW010000173.1 GCA_014378345.1 Pseudorhodobacter sp.
TTCCTTGATGCAGCAAAGGCGCCCGCATGAGCGACGTCTTAAAACCCTTAATCGGCATCGCTGCCGAACGCGCCTTGACGCGGGCCGAAGCGGAAACCGCGTTTCAGGCCCTGTTCGAAGGCGCTGCCACCCCGGCCCAAATGGATGGCTTTCTGATGGCGCTGCGCACGCGCGGCGAAACGGTTGACGAATTCGCCGCCGCCGCATCTGTGATGCGGTCCAAATGCCTGCCTGTCCGCGCGCCAGCAGGTGCGATGGATATCGTCGGCACTGGCGGCGATGGCAAAGGCACGCTGAACATTTCCACCGCGACAGCCTTCGTCGTGGCAGGCGCGGGCGTGATCGTGGCCAAACACGGCAATCGCAACCTGTCTTCCAAATCTGGGGCGGCAGACGCGCTGACCGAACTTGGACTCAACGTCATGGTCGGGCCGGAAATCGTAGAACGCTGCCTGAATGAGGCTGGCATCGGCTTCATGATGGCCCCGATGCACCATCCCGCCACCCGCCACGTCATGCCGGTGCGCGCCGAACTTGGCACCAGAACCCTGTTCAACATCCTTGGCCCCCTGACCAACCCCGCAGGCGTGAAACGCCAGCTGACGGGTGCCTTTTCCGCCGCGCTGATCCGCCCCATGGCCGAAACCTTGCGCGCCCTTGGGTCGGAAAAAGCATGGCTTGTCCATGGTGGTGATGGCTCGGACGAACTGTCCATTTCCGCCGCCTCCCATGTCGCGGCCTTGGAAAATGGCGAAATCCGTGAGTTTGAATTGCACCCGGCCGAGGCTGGCCTGCCCACCCACCCGTTCGAGGCGATCATCGGCGGCACCCCCGCCCAAAACGCCGTCGCCTTTCGCGCCCTGCTGAATGGCTCGCCGGGCGCTTACCGCGATGCCGTTTTGCTAAACGCCGCCGCCGCGCTGATGGTGGCTGACCGCGTGACTGATTTAGCCGACGGCGTGGCGATGGCCCGTGCGTCGATCGATTCCGGGGCTGCCAAGGCAAAAATCACCGCGCTGGCGCGGATCACCAACGCTTGATCTGGAGCCTGATCCCCGGCCAAAATTCTGAAAGTTAAGAATTTTCCGCTTCGCACAACCGCCGATGCCTTTCCTTCACCAAGGCTTTTGGCTAGGCAATAGCGATGAGCACCATTTTAGACCGCATCAAAACCTACAAACTCGAAGACATCGCGGCCCGCAAGCGGTTGCGCCCGATCGCATCTGTGGAAGAAGTGGCAGAAGCCGCCCAATCCCCGCGTGGTTTTGCCCGCGCGCTGCAAGAGGCCGCTACCTCTGGCTATGGCCTGATCGCCGAGATCAAAAAGGCCAGTCCCTCCAAAGGCCTGATCCGCGCCGATTTTGACGTGCCTGCCTTGGCAAAAGCCTATGAAGACGGCGGTGCCACCTGCCTTTCCGTGCTGACCGACACGCCCTCGTTCCAAGGCGCTGATGAATTTCTGACCGCCGCGCATCATGCCACCCGCCTGCCCTGCTTGCGCAAAGATTTCATGTACGACACCTACCAAGTTGCTGAGGCCCGCGCGCTGCATGCCGATTGTATCCTCATCATCATGGCCTCCGTCTCCGACGCGCAAGCGGCAGAATTGGAAGCCGCCGCCACCCATTGGGGCATGGACGTGCTGATCGAGGTGCATGACCGCGCTGAGCTAGACCGCGCCGCGCTGCTGAAATCGCCGCTGATAGGCATCAACAACCGTAACCTGAACACGTTTGAGGTCACGCTTGATACCACCCGCGATCTGGCCCGCCGCGTGCCCGAAGGCCGCCTGATCATCTCTGAATCTGGCCTGCACACCCCTGCCGATCTGGCCGATCTTGCCCGATTCGGTGCCCGTTGTTTCCTGATCGGTGAAAGCCTGATGCGCCAAACAGATGTGGCAGCGGCTACCAAAGCCATCCTCGCGGCCCCCCTCCAAGCCCAAGGCGGCGTTTGATGGCGGACCCGTCCGGCCTTAGCCATTTTGACGAAGCTGGCCATGCCCACATGGTCGATGTGTCGGATAAAGCCGTCACGTCCCGCATCGCGACCGCGCGCGGGGTGGTCGAAATGACCGCCGCAACCTTGGATATCGTGCGCAAGGGCCAGGCCAAAAAGGGCGACGTTCTGGCCGTTGCCCGTTTGGCTGGCATCATGGCCGCGAAAAAGACTGCCGACCTGATCCCGCTCTGCCACCCCATACCGATCACCAAAGTTGCACTAGACCTTTCGCTGGATGATGTGCGTCATGCCGTGATCATCGAAGCCACCGTTAAAACCTCCGGTCAAACCGGGGTGGAGATGGAGGCGCTGACGGCCGTGTCGGTAGCCTGCTTGACCGTCTACGATATGCTCAAGGCGGTGGAAAAATCCATGCGCATCACCGATATAGCGCTTATCCTGAAAGATGGCGGTAAATCAGGGCGTTACGAGGCAAAGCCGTGATTACGGTTGAAGAAGCGCTCGCCCTAATATTCGCCCTTGTCACGCCCTTACCCGTTGAAACCGTTCCCCTGTCCCGCGCCAATGGCCGCTTCATGCCCACCCCCGCGATTGCCAAGCGTGACCAACCGCCGTTTGCCGCGTCAGCGATGGATGGCTATGCCGTAAACGGAACTGCCATATCCGGGGCCAGTTTCACTGTCATTGGCGAAGCGGGCGCGGGCCATGCTTTCGCGAACTCGCTCGCCCCCGGCCAAGCGATCCGCATCTTCACCGGCGCGCCCGTGCCAGACGGTGCTACCCGCGTCATCATTCAAGAAGACGTGGACGCCAGCGGCAGCCAGATAACTCTGCGCGACGACGCCGATACGGGCACCAACATCCGCCCCATGGGCCAAGATTTTCGCGCAGGCAGCACCCTGCCCCCGCGCTTGCTACGCCCCAATGACATCGCCCTTCTGGCCGCCATGAACATCGCCGATGTCACAGTCACCCGCCACCCAGTGGTCGCGATCATCGCCACGGGGGATGAGTTGGTGATGCCCGGCGAGACCCCGCGCCCCGATCAAATCATCGCCTCCAACAGCTTTGCGATCAAAGCCATGGTCGAAGACGCAGGTGGGGTCGCCCGCATGCTGCCCATCGCGCGCGATACGGAAAGCTGCCTTCGCACGGTCCTGGACATGGCAAAAGGTGCCGACCTTATCGTCACCATCGGTGGTGCATCGGTGGGCGATCATGATCTTGTGGGCAAAGTCGCTGCCGAAATGGGCATGGAACGGGCCTTCTACAAAATCGCCATGCGCCCCGGCAAACCCCTGATGGCAGGCCGCCTGCACGGCGTGCCGATGCTGGGCTTGCCCGGCAATCCGGTCTCCGCCATCGTTTGCGGCCATCTGTTCCTTCTGCCAATAGTGCGCGCGATGCTGGGCCAAGGGGCGCATCCGCCGCAAACCCAAACCGCCCGCCTTGCCGTTGATGTGCCCGCCAATGGCCCCCGCGCTCATTACATGCGCGCGCGGCTTTCGGGCGGCAAGATCGCCCCTTTTGCGCGGCAAGACAGTGCTTTGCTGACAATCCTGACCGAGGCAAACGCCCTTCTGATCCGTCCCATTGGTGACGGGCCGCGCATCGCAGGGGAAGACGTCACCTGCCTGCCAATCTAGCCGAAACTGATTCGCACCCACTTGACACAAACCAAGAACACGGGCAGAACATTGCGTTAACACGGATTGTTAAACACAACGGAGAGTGGCAAATGTTGACACGCAAACAACTTGAGCTCTTGGATTTCATCAAAACCCGGACAGATTGTGACGGCGTGCCGCCGTCCTTTGATGAAATGAAAGATGCCCTTGATCTGCGGTCAAAATCCGGCATTCACCGTCTGATCACGGCGCTGGAAGAACGCGGGTTTATCCGCCGTCTGGCCCACCGCGCCCGCGCGCTGGAAATCATCAAACTGCCCGAGGCGATGGAACGCCCCGGCTTTTCGCCAAAAGTCATCAAAGGCGACAAGGTCGATCCGCCGCGTGGGGCTATGCCGGTAGACGCTGTTTATGCCTTTGAAATCCCGGTCATGGGCCGTATCGCAGCAGGCGTGCCGATTGAAGCCATTTCGGAAATCTCGCACCACGTCGCCGTGCCGGGGTCCATGCTGTCTGGCAA
>JACMNW010000017.1 GCA_014378345.1 Pseudorhodobacter sp.
ACGGGCGATGGCTTCGGCCTTTGGTACACCAAGGACGTGCACTGGAACCTCGATCAGGTTTTCCAGAATCGTTTTATGAGTCCAAAGGTTGAATTGTTGAAAAACCATGCCAAGGTGTTGGCGCAGACCTTCGATTTGTTTGCGGTTGGCGGGGCTGCCGTCGGGGCGAAGGGCTACTTCCACACCTCCGATAATGACGCGGCCGGAAGTTGGGGTTTCAAGAAAGTTGATGCAGCGCAGCATAGTGGATTTGCCAGACCCGGACCCGCCAATGATGGCCACAACATCGCCTACCCGCGCGGTCATCGACACGCCTTTTAGCACCTCAAGCGTTCCAAAGGATTTTCGCAGGCCATCAATCCGAATAGCTTCGGGCCGCGTATCAGCCTGTGTACCGGGTTTGGTCGGCGGGTTTTGTAATGTCATACGGGCTCCGACAAAAAAGCTGGTTGCAAGTAAGACCGGGGAGTAGCAATTATGCAAGCGTATAATTGGATGATGCGATGACAACGGGTGAGCGCAAAGCCTACAAGCGCGAAGGCGAAGAAGTGCGGCGCGAAGCGATGATCGCGGCAGCACTCGAATTGATTGCCGAGGGCGGTATTGCCGCGGCCACGGTGCGGGCAATTGCTGATAAGGCCGGGGTGACGCCGGGATTGATCCGGCATTACTTCAAGGCCAAGGAAGATCTGACGCGGGCGGCTTATCAGGCGTTGATGGAACGTATGACACAGGCATCTGCTTTGGTCTTGGATACAGCGCCTGAAGGAGCTCTGGCGCGGCTGGCGGCATTTGTGGCGGCATCCTTGCGCCCGCCGGTGGTGGACCCTGCAGCGATGGGGCTTTGGGCGGGGTTCATTCACCGGGTGCAGCGTGACCCTTTGCTGCGCGAAGTGCACCGCACAACCTATTTGGGATACCGCGATGTGTTGCAGGGGTTGATTGCCGCCCTGCCCCGCGATGTGGATGCCGCGACTTTGCGTGCCGAGGCTATTGCCTGCAATGGCGTGATCGACGGGCTGTGGCTGGAGGCTTGCGCGTTGCCCGAGGCGTTTGTGAAGGACGAATTGGCAGAAATTGGGCTGCGGTCAGTGGGCGCTATTCTTGGCGTGGATTTGTTAAGTGAGGCTGGGAATACAGAATGAGATACGCGGCAATCACGGACCGGCTGGATGGGCTTGGCGGCGCAAAATGGGCGGTGCATGCGCTGGCGCGCCACATGGCTGCCGAGGGCCACGATATCATCGAGCTGACCATTGGTGAGCCGGACGTGCCAACGCCTGCGGTGTTGATCGAGGCGGCGACAGCGGCGATGGCGGCGGGACGGACGGGCTATTCCAACGGGCGCGGCGAGCCTGCACTGACGCAGGCGCTGGCGGCGCGGTATACGGCGCGGCGCGGCCGGCTGATTGGGGCGGATCAGGTGATGTGCCTGCCGGGCACGCAGACGACATTGTTTGCCGTGCTGATGGCGCTTTTGGGGCCGGGCGACGAGGTGTTGGTGGGCGACCCTATGTATGCGACCTACGCCGGGTTGATCGCGGCAACGGGGGCCAAGATGGTGCCAGTGCCATTGCGGGCGGAGCATGGGTTTCGGATGCAAGCGGCGGATGTAGCATCACGGGTTACACCGCGGACGCGCGTGTTGTTTTTGAACACACCACATAACCCGACGGGGGCAGTGTTGGCGCGCAGCGATATTGCAGCTTTGGCCGACATTGCCGTGGCGCAGGATCTGTGGATCTTGTGCGACGAGGTTTATGAGGACATGGTGTTTGAGGGGACCAAGTTTGCGTCGCCCATGGATGATCCGGCGCTTGCCGACCGGGTGATTGTGGCATCATCTATTTCCAAATCGCACGCGGCACCGGGATTTCGGTCTGGCTGGTGCGTCGGGCCTGCGGAGTTTTGCGCGCGGTTGCTGTCGTTGTCGGAGACAATGCTGTTTGGCAGCCAGCCGTTTATTGCGGACATGACGGCGATGGCTGTTTCGGCGCCATCCCCAGTGGCGGCAGGGATGGCGGAGCGGTTCAAGCGGCGGGCCGAGTTGATTTTCGATGTGTTGGACGGTCGGGCGGGGCTGCGGGTGAACCGGCCAGAGGCGGGAATGTTTGCGTTGGTGGATGTTTCGGCAACGGGGCTTACGGGCGAGGCGTTTGCCATGGGGCTGCTGAAAGACAAGCAGGTGGCAGTGATGCCGGGGGAAAGCTTTGGCGATGCCTTGGCAGGATGGATACGGCTGAGCCTGACGCAAGACGATGCGCGCATTGTTGAAGCCTGCGGCCGGATTTTGTGCCAAGCGACTGGGTTGCAGGAACGTGCCGCATGACGTCGGTGGGCGAAGCGCTGATTTCGGGCTTGCGCGCGCGCGGCGTGGATGTGGTGTTCGGCATTCCGGGTGTGCATACGGTGGAACTGTACCGGGGGCTGGCGGGATCGGGCGTGCGGCATGTGACG
>JACMNW010000174.1 GCA_014378345.1 Pseudorhodobacter sp.
CAAAACGCGTCACGCAGGATACTTTCATTGTGTACGAGCCGCTTTTGCTGCTGGCCGTCGTCTACATGATAATGGCGGGTTTGATTGTGCTGCTGTTCCGCTGGCTGGAACGCCGGGTACCGTCGCGGACAGCCTAACAAGGTCGTGATAAAAACCATTTGCTGCCGCAAATGCAAGGTAGCGGGGGCAAAGCAACACCCGTTCCTTTCAAAAGCGGTTCGCTGTTCCGTTTGGCATTGTTTCAAAATGCGACGGAGGGCTGATACTTCGTGACCAATTCCGCTTTAGCCGCTTTGGAAATGGAACTGACACTTGTCGTAGCGCGTTTTCAGGAGCTACAGTTAGCGTTACATCAGTAGGAGGTATCATCATGCGGTGGATTACACGGGTGGCGATGGCAGTGGTGGTATTTGCGCTGATCCTTGCCGGCCCGGGCTTCCTGATCCCGGCGGAAAAAGTCGCGGCGTTGGCCGCCCGGGAGTTCTCCTCGATTACCGGACGGGAGTTGGTGATTTCAGGATCGGTACGCCCCAGTTTTTACCCGGTTCTGGGGGTAAAGACCGGGCCTGTTTCGGTGGCCAATGCCGATTGGTCTGCCGAGGGGCCGTTGCTGCAGGCCGCATCGATGGAGATTGCTGTCGATATGACCGCGTTGATGGCGGGCAATGTGCGGATCACCGGGTTGCAGGTGACGGACCCGGTAATTGTGCTGGAACGCAACGAAGCAGGCCTTGGCAACTGGGATTTTCGTGCTGTCTCGAATGGCGGTGGTACGGCAGGGCCGGACACGCCGGGGCAGGGGACGCCGTTCACGCTGGACAAGGCTTCAATTTCGGGCGGATCTTTGCGGTACATAGATCACGCAGCAGGCACCACGGTGAAGATGGACCGGATAGAAGTGAATGCGCGGGTTCCGGATTTCAATGGCGCGGCCACGGTTTCCGGCTCTGCACGAACGGGCGGGCAGGATGTGGCGTTATCGGCCACGATTGCGCAGTTTGCACCATTCATTGCAGGGCGGTTGGTGCCAGTGACAATTTCAGCGCAGGCGGGGGCGGCGGATTTAGGGTTTGACGGGCAGATGAGCCTTGCACCTTTGGCGGCAACTGGTGCGCTTTCGGCGGACCTTGGCGATATGGCAGCACTGTTCGGGCTGGCGGGGGTAAAGCCGCCGGGGCTGCCACAGGGGCTGGGCGCGCGGTCGGTTTCAGTTAAGGGCGATGTGACGCTGACCCCCGAAGGATCAGCACATTTGCGGGGTGGGGCGATCACGCTGGATGGCAATGTGCTGTCGGGCGACGTGGATCTTCTGACGGCGGGGGACAGGCCAAAACTATCAGCCAAACTGGTGGCGGTGGATGTGGTGATCGGCGGCGGTTCAGCAGTGGGCGTGGGTGAAGCGGCTGCGGCAACCGCTGGCTGGTCGACCGACGCGATTGATGTGTCAGGTCTGGCAGCGATGGATGCAGCGGTGGCGCTATCGGCCAGCAGCCTTGATCTGGGCATAGCAAAGACCGGGCCGCTGAAGGTGCTGGTCACAGTGGACCGTGCGCGCGCCGTGTTCGATCTGCGCACGCTTGCGGTGTACGGCGGTGCGGTCACCGGGCAGTTTGTGGTGAATGGGCGCAAGGGGCTGTCTGTCGGCGGCGATTTGCAATTTGCGGGGATTGCGCTGCAGCCAATGATAAGCGGCCTTACTGGATATGACCGTGTAACAGGCACCGGCGATGTGGCGGTAAAGTTTCTGGGTGTCGGCAATTCTGAGGCGGCGTTGATGCAGGGGCTATCGGGGTCTGGCACGCTGTCTTTAACAAATGGCGAGGTGGCAGGGGTGGATGTCCCGGGCATTTTACGCACGCTGGATACATCTTACGCGGGCGAGGGCACGAAGACGGTTTATGATGCAGTGACGGGCAGTTTCGTGATTGCGGGCGGGGTTTTGCGCAATGATGATTTGGTCTTGGCGGCGCCGGGGTTAACCGCCACGGGCAACGGCACTATCGGCATTGGCGCCCGTGATCTGAATTACCGGCTGCGGCCAACGGCGGTGGTAAAAGGCGGCAATGAAGGTGGAATTGCCGTGCCCTTGCTGATCACCGGGCCATGGGCCGCACCGAAATTCCGGCTGGATCTGGAGACGGTGGCGAAAGAAAAACTGGATGCAGAGGCGGCGAAATTAAAGGGAAAGGCGGAGGCGGCGGTGGCGGAAAAGCTGGGGCTGCAACCGCTGGAAGGCGAAAGTCTGGAAGATGCGGGTCGGCGCAAGCTGAACGACGCGATAGACGATGAGGCCGCGCGCGCGCTTGAAAAGCTGCTTGGCGGCGGAAATTAGGCCAAAGAGAAGGGGCAGCAGATGCCGCCCCGGTTTCCATTTCGCACAAATACTTATCTGGCGGCTGTTGGGCCAAACGCGGTCTTTAGCGTCGACGGTCGCGCCGGGCTGACATGGGTTGGAAAGCCACGCCGACATGCGCCTCGCAATAGGGTTTGCCGGGCAGCGATTGCAGGCCGCAAAACCAGAAATCTTCCGTCGCCGGGTCGCCGATGGGCCATTTGCAGGTGCGCTCTGTCAGTTCCATCAGGGTCAGCTTTTTCGCATGCTTTTCCACTTCGCGCACCGATGCCAGCACTTCGGGGCTGATTTCGTTTGCCGATGGTTGTGGCGGGAGGGGTTGGCCTGCGGGAATAATCGCCTTACGCATCGGGATGGGCGTGATGGTGGCGGTTGGCAACGGGCGCTCAACGGCAGCGCGGGGCGCGGGTTCGGCGCTGCGAACAGGCTCGGTTGCGCGCGGGGCAGGATCCACGCGCGGAGCGGGGGCTGCATCTTCTTCGGCCTCAGCCACGCCACCACCGCCCACGCGGTTTGACAGGCCCAGTCTATGCACCTTGCCAATCACGGCATTGCGGGTGACCCCCCCCAATTCCTTGGCGATCTGGCTGGCACTCTGGCCTTCGGCCCACATCTTTTTGAGCGTCTCAACGCGCTCATCGGTCCAGGACATTGCAAACTCCGGTGTGGTGGGCCGAAAAAGGCCGCCTTTCGCGCATACTATCCGTGCGGGGGGGGTAGATACAAGTGTGATGCCGCAAGTTCAAGGGATAGAAGTTCTATTGTCGAATGCTGGCATCTGCCGCGCCAAACGGCTCGACCAACATCAAGGTAGAAATTGGCAGATCTTGTTGACAAATGGCGATCTGTGGCGGTCACCTCTAACGAAAGAACTTACAACGGGCCGTCATAGCCTAAGCCCACTGGCAGCAAGGATGGTCCAGCTCCAACATTTGATCTGCTCACCTTCTTTGC
>JACMNW010000175.1 GCA_014378345.1 Pseudorhodobacter sp.
CGGACAGCCCGATCATGCGATCAATCCGCGCGGTATAGGCGGCCCGGTCCCGCACAAAAGTAGGTCGAACATTTGGATCAATCATCGTGACGCGGGTGGCCGCTTCCCGTGTCAGCAGCGCCTCCAGCGTGGTGCCGCAGGGCTCTACGGCCAGCCAGATGCCGCCGGTGAAATAGGCTGTGATCGTATCAGGCAGGGTGGGCATATCGGCGATTGTCATCATCCGTCCTGCGGTATTTTCATCGTAGAAAAAGTAGCTCGCATGACCATTGGTCAGTTTGACAAAGGCCAGCGTGGTGGGCCGGTACGATTGCACGGCATGATCAAGGTTGACGTTGGACGCCGCCAGAGTGTCGCGTAAAACATCGCCCATCAGATCGCTGGAAAGCCCGGTCAGGAAAGCCGATTGCGAGCCGAGCCGCGACAAAGCAATGGCAGTATTCATCACCGCACCCCCGGCGTAGGGGGCAAAGCAAGGCTCGCCTGCGGGGCTGGTACGGGGCAGCATGTCGATCAGGGCTTCACCAACACTTAGAATCATGGATTTGTCCTCTGGCCCAATTTCCCCAAGCATAGCGGAAACGGCCAAGTTAGCGCAAACAGTCGTAGTTCAGGCGGTGAAATAGGGCGCCAGATTGGTGCGGATACGCGATAGCGGGGTATCCCCGGCCATGTCTGGCACAAAGGGTTGTCCGGTAATCGCCTCAAACGCCGCGATATAGGTGTGGCTGGTCGCGTCGATCATATCGGGCGGGATGTCTGGGATGGGGTCATGGTAGGGATCGCATCTTGCGGCCACCCAGGCGCGGATCACGTCTTTGTCGAACGAAGGCGGGCGGGTACCATTTTTAAACGCCGCCTCGTAGCCTTCAGCGATCCAATAACGGGAACTGTCAGGCGTGTGAATTTCGTCGGCGATCAGGATGTGTCCCGCCGCATCGATTCCGAATTCGTATTTTGTATCACAAAGGATCAGGCCCCGATCCGCCGCCATCTTTTGACCGCGTGCGAACAGGGCAAGCGACTTGGCCGCAACTTCCTCCCATTGGGCGGGGGTAAGCAATCCAGTTTTGATGATTTCTTCCACCGTCAAAGGCGCGTCATGGCCGCCGTCGAAGGCTTTCGATGTGGGGGTAATGATGGCGTCTGGAAGGGCCTGGTTGTCGCGCAGGCCATCCTTGAAAACATGGCCGTACATGGACCGCGTCCCCGCCTTGTACTGCGTCAGGATCGAGGTTCCGGTGGTGCCCGCAAGATAGCCGCGCACGACGATTTCGACAGGAAGGATCGTCAGATGTTGGCCGATCACGACGTTCGGGTCGGGGTAGGACATCACATGATTGGCGCAGATATCGGCGGTCCGGTCGAACCAGAAACGGGCAACTTGGGTCAGAACCTGCCCCTTGAAAGGGATCGAAGCCAATATACGGTCAAACGCGGAAATCCGGTCGGATGAAATCAGTATCCGACGCGGGCCAAGGTTTGCCGAGGCGGGCAGATCGTAGCAATCGCGGACTTTGCCGAAATAGGGGTTCGGAAGTTCCGGAATATGGGCGTGATCTAGAATTCTGGTCAGGGCTGGCATGGCGGGCTCCGGCTGGGACGCGTCTCTATCTTATGGGGGGGGAGCCGTGTCAACGGGGTGTGTGAGGACAAGCCAGTCGTATCTTAATACTTAAACATATGAATAAAAACGCTTTTAGTGGATATGTCGTCACGTTTTTTGAGCGTGGTACCTATTTTACAATAATTGAATTATTCCTATTTATCGGGCATCGCCATCTGATTACCCTGTCTTGCAAGGGGCTTGTTTGCGCAGGCGCATTTCGCTTGAAATGCCCCTTTAAGAATCTTTTGCGGCGGTTCGGGTTTGGCACACAAAAATCTGCCACGGCAATTTGAACATGTGGTGATTTGCCTTCAATGACTGCTTTGCACAGGCCACATTCACATCCACGTGATTCTTATGTTGCAAACCTTAACATTCGACGGAACCATGTTCATCTGGCGTTAGTTAAATACTGCTAGCTCGCATCTTGCGGGCGTGCGGCAAGATACATAAATCACTGAATCGCAGTGCCGAACGCTGGGCTGCGACACATCAGGGGGCGACAATGAGCACCTATACCAATCTTCCAGCACCAAGCCCGGAACAGGGTTTGAACCGCTACATGCAGGAAATTCGCAAATTTCCGCTGCTGGAGCCGGAAGAAGAATACATGCTGGCCAAAAGCTGGGTTGACCATCAAGACAGCAAGGCAGCGCACCGGATGGTGACAAGCCATCTGCGTTTGGCGGCGAAAATTGCCATGGGCTACCGGGGCTACGGGCTGCCGCAGGCCGAGGTGATTTCTGAGGCGAATGTCGGTCTGATGCAGGCGGTCAAACGGTTTGACCCTGAAAAGGGCTTCCGTCTGGCGACCTATGCGATGTGGTGGATCAGGGCCTCGATCCAGGAATATATTCTTCGGTCGTGGAGCCTTGTGAAACTGGGCACGACATCGGCGCAGAAAAAGCTGTTTTTCAACCTGCGCAAGGCGAAAGCCAAGGTAGGCGCGTTGGAAGAGGGCGATTTGCGCCCGGAAAATGTAACGCGGATTGCCACAGATTTGAATGTGTCCGAGGCCGAGGTGATTGCGATGAACCGCCGCCTGTCAGGTGGCGACGCATCGTTGAACGCGACGGTCGGGTCAGATGGCGAAGGCACGACACAGTGGCAAGACTGGCTGGAAGACGAAGACAGCGATCAGGCAGGTGATTATGCGGAACGCGATGAATTGGACATGCGGCGTGAATTGATGACATCGGCCATGGCCGTGCTGAATGACCGCGAACGTGATGTACTGGCCAAGCGGCGCTTGTCAGAAACGCCTGCGACGTTGGAACAGCTCTCGGAAGATTACGGTGTCAGCCGCGAACGTATCCGCCAGATCGAAGTGCGGGCGTTTGAAAAGCTGCAAACAAAAATGCGCGAATTGGCGCTGGGTAAGGGGATGCTGATCCCGGCGTGACAGTTTGGCAGTTTAAGGATGGAAAAGCCCGTTGCATCTGTGATGCGACGGGCTTTTTGCGTTAGGCGGGCTTTTCGCGTTATAAGGCCGCGACTGCTGTTTTGGGTTTGATCCTTTGCGGCGGGGGATATACCTAAACGCTAGACTGGCAATAAGGAACGCGCGCGATGGACATGCTGAAGACGTTTCTAAAGCCAATGCACCCCGAAGGTTACCGGTTCGTCGCGATTTTTGCGGCCATCACGCTGGTCTTGTTCTGGGTTTGGGAACCGCTTGGCTGGCTTGGAACAGGGGCGACGATCTGGTGTTACTACTTTTTCCGCGATCCAAAACGGTCTGTGCCGCAGGGCGACAGTTTGATCCTTAGCCCGGCGGATGGGGTGATATCGCTGATAGAACTTGCCGTGCCGCCGCCCGAATTGGGCATGGGGCCCAGTTCGTTGACGCGGGTTTCGGTGTTCATGAACGTGTTTAACTGCCACGTGAACCGCGCACCGGTTGCGGGCCGTGTGGTGGCGATTGCCTACCGTCCGGGCAAGTTTTTCAATGCCTCGATGGATAAAGCCAGTTCAGATAACGAGCGGAATTCGGTTTGTCTTGAAATGGCGGATGGGCGCAAGCTGGCGGTGGTGCAAATCGCAGGTTTAGTCGCGCGGCGGATCGTGTGTTTTACCAAGGAAGGACAAAGCCTGATGGCGGGTGAGCGGTTCGGCCTGATCCGTTTCGGATCGCGTCTGGATGTGTATTTGCCCGACGGGGTTGCGCCGATGGTGGCGCTGGGCCAGACCATGTGCGCAGGTGAGACGGTGATTGCCGACTTGGGCAGCACGGCCGCCCGGCGCATGGCGCGGGTGGAATAAGCAATGGCCGGCAAGCCCCAAAAACGGCCTCGTCGTGAATTGAATTTGGTACAGATGCTGCCAAATTTTCTGACGTTGGCCGCTCTGTGTGCCAGCTTGACCGCGATCCGGTTTGCCATTCAGGGGCAGGGGCAGATGGCGGTGGGTCTGATCATGCTGGCGGCGGTGCTTGACCTGCTGGATGGCTGGGCCGCGCGCGCATTAAGCAGTGAAAGTGCCATTGGCGCGGAATTGGACAGTTTGGCCGATTTCGCGAGTTTTGGCGTGGCACCGGGGTTGATCCTGTATTTCTGGATGCTGAAAGGCAGCATTGTGCAAGGCTGGCCCGGCCTTGGCTGGATGGCTGTGTTGATTTACGTGATTTGCACGGCGTTGCGTCTGGCGCGGTTTAACGTGGGCAATAACCGGCCGGCGTCTGATGGGTTGGAAAAGCGGTTTTTCCGGGGTGTGCCATCGCCTGCGGGCGCGATGCTTGCGTTTATGCCGATGTATTTTGCCTTTATGTGGCCCAGCGCGCCAATGTTGCCGGTGTGGATCTTGTCGTTGTATCTGATGGCAGTGGGCGGGCTGATGATCAGCCAAATCCCCACGCTGTCGTTCAAATCGGTGACGGTAAAGGCCGAAAATGCGCGGTATTTCCTGATTGCGTTTGCGGCCTTTGCCGGGGCAATTTTAACGTCGCCTTGGGCTACGTTGTTTGGGCTGGGGCTGGCCTATTGTGGGTCTGTTTTGATTGCTGCGCGGTTTCTGCGCAAACCGGCGCGCAAGCCGGAAGAGATAGTTTTGCCTGATAATACTGGAGATTAAGATGCAAAAATCTGTGCGTTGGGGAATTTTGGGCGCGTCTAAATTTGCGCAGGACTTTATGGCGCGGGCCATCCATGCGTCGGAAGGGGCAGAGTTGGCAGCACTTGCCACGTCTGACCCGCGCAAGGCCGATGGTTTTGCTGCGTTTTGCCCGGGGCTTAAGGTACATGCCAGCTATGACGCACTTTTGGCTGACCCCGGCATTGATGCCGTGTATATTCCGCTGCCAAACCACATGCATCTTGAATGGACGCTGAAGACGCTGGCAGCGGGCAAACATGTGCTGACCGAAAAGCCGATTGCGATGAAGGCAGATGAGATTGACCAGATCATCGCCGCGCGCGATGCCACCGGGTTGCTGGCAGCCGAGGCCTATATGATCGTGCATCATCCGCAGTGGATACGCGCGCGCCAGTTGGTGCAAGAAGGCGCTATCGGCAAAATCCAGCATGTCGATGCGGCGTTTTCCTACAATCTGACCGATATGGGAAATATCCGCGCCCGCCCCGAGACCGGCGGCGGCGGCATTCGCGATATCGGGGTCTATACCTTTGGCTGCACCCGGTTTGTAACCGGGGCTGAACCCAAAGATCTGTCTGCCCGCGTGATCATGGAACATGGTGTCGATGTTTTTGCACATGTCGTGGGCACGATGGAGGGGCCTGCGGGCCAGTTTACTTATGGGTCGATGACGGCGATCAACATGTATAACCGGCAAGTTGTTACATTTCAGGGCGACCAAGGCATGATCAGGCTGGATGGGGGCCCGTTCAACGCCAACGTGAACGATGTGGCGCAGATTGAATTGCACCGACACGGCAACACGGTGTTGACCGAACGCTGGCCTGCCGCCAACCACTATGTGCTGCAGGTGGAAGCATTTTGTCGGTCTGTGACAACAGGCGTGCCATATGCATGCACTCTTGAATTTGCGCGGGGAACGCAGGCGATGATTGACCGCGTCTTTGCGGTGGCGGTGCCTGTCTGACCGCCGGCCCATTCACCTTTCATCTGCCCGGATCAGTGCTGCGCGATTCAGGGCTGATGAAGCCATACTATACAAAGCTTATTCATGGATTGACGGCGCTGGGGATGCAGGTTGAGACGGTGTTACATGACCGGCTGACCACGCTGCTCAGTGTTGACGCCACCCCCGGTATACACATCGTCGATCATGGCCACCAACGTCATCCGCGGCTTTTGAATACCGGAATTGCTTATATTTACCCGTTTTGGAACCTTGATCCCTGGGGCATTCGCGCGCTGTCGTCGCTAAGCGCGCTGGCGTTTGATCCGGCATTGGTGGACGCCACTGCTGCGGCAGAATTTACCAAGCGGTTGCGCAAACGCTTGGTCGCACAGCGCAGTTCGCGGTATCCGCAGCCTGCCGAACGGGTGGATATGCCGATGGGCTGTGTTGCCGTATTTTTGCAATCCGAAGCGCATAGGGGCGTACAGGAAACCTGCTATCTTTCGCTGCGTCAGATGGTGGCGGCCTTGCTTGCGCGCCAAGACCGCCGCCCCATTGTCATAAAGCCACATCCGCGCGATATGGCCCCCGCAACACATGCCTATTTGGCGCGCTTGGCCGCACGGGACGCCCGGGTACAAGTGGTGGATGCCAATATCCATGATATTCTTGCACAGGCTTCGGTGGTGGTGACGATCAATTCAGCCGTTGGGATAGAGGCACATTTGCACCGGGTGCCTGTTGTTCTCTGCGGCCTTAGCGATTTTCATCACGCTGCAGTTACGGTGAAAAGCCCATCTGAAATGGACGCCGCTATTACGCTGGCAGAAGCGACTGATTGGCCGCATGACGCGTATCTGCAATGGTATTTTGCCGACCACTGTTTGAACGCGGGCAAACCTACATTGGTGCAGGATTTCTTGGAAAAAGTCGCCAAGATGGTGCCCGCAAGCTGATTTCATCTTTGAATAATCCCGATAATCGAAGCAGGACTGTGACAGGGTGGATCATTACCGCGCTGATGTGGTGCCCTAGCTTTGGTTGGTAACTGCCGAAGATCGTTAAGAAAATACAAAGTTAAAGTGTAAGGTTTGATTGACAGTTAAAGGCTGTTAAACTCACGTTTACGTGATATGACTTTAACGATCGAGACGAATCCGCTGCATAATGTGACTGTTTATTGAACGATAGCCCGGTTTACGGGCACGGACTGAAGTCCTGGGGGAGGTCTGACATGAATGGCAAAATACGTTTGTTTGACGGGTCGGGACCAGAACCTTTGGTAAAGGCACGGATGCTGCTTGAAGAACGTGGATCGGCCTTGCCCGAAGCTGCGGTTCGTGCCTTGGCACGCGAAGTGATAGGTAGGCTGGACCGTATAAAACCGCATGCAGTGAAAATTGACGCAGCGCCAAGCACCGCTCAGGTGGCTGATCTGTGCGAGGCCCTGCTCAGTTCCGACAATGACGCAGGCCACCGTCTGGTGATGGCCGCACGCGCCGACGGAATGCCGATAGAAACGTTGCATCTGGGCTATATTGCCGAAGCTGCGCGGATGCTGGGGACCCGGTGGGAAAATGATGAAGCCAGCACTTCGCAGGTGATCATTGGGGCGGGGCGTATCTACGGAATTTTGCGCACGCTGCGGGATTTATTCGTGTCTGTGCGCCTGCAACGGCCAGATCGTTACCGCGCTTGTTTCGCGTCAACCCCCGGTGAAATTCATACGCTTGGCATAACTATGGCCGCCGACCATCTGCGCCGGAAAGGCTGGCAGATTGATATGAAGGCTGGCCTGACCCAAGACGCGTTGGTACAGGCAATCAGTAATGACGATTATCCAGTGATTGGCCTGTCAGCCAGCACACCGATGATGATCTTTCCGCTTGTCCGCCTGATTGTGGCGCTGCGGGTGACTAATCCGGCGGCCTGGATCATGGTGGGTGGCCAGATTGTGAAGGAAGAGCCGCACATCCAGTCGCTGGTTGATGCAGACGGCGTGGTGCTGGATATTCAATCAGCCGAGGCGCAGATGGAGGAGCACATGGCCGGTGCACCGGGGCAGCAATTGGAACACCAAGGCTAACCGATTTCTATGAGGTCAGCCCGTTCGTGTCGTGCAGCCACGGCGGGTCTGAATTTTGGTAAGGCAGGGGCAACTGTGCTCAGTTTGCCCCCAGTTTATGTCACCCCTCCATCGCCTCCAGCTCATCAATAAACCCGGCGATCATGTTCAGGCCCTTGTCCCAAAACTTCGGATCAGATGCATCCAGCCCAAATGGTGCCAGCAGTTCCTTGTGGTGCATCGACCCGCCCGCGCGCAGCATGGCAAAGTATTTCTCCTCAAACCCCGGCAGGCCGTCTGCATAGGCAGCATAAAGTGCGTTCACCAACCCGTCGCCGAAGGCATAAGCATAAACGTAGAATGGGCTGTGCACGAAATGCGGGATATAGGCCCAGAACGTCTCGTACCCGTCCATGAATTCAAACGCATCGCCCAAGGATTGCGCCTGAACGCTCATCCATAGCGCGTTGATGTCGTCAGGTGTAAGTTCGCCTTCGGCACGTGCCGCATGCAGTTTGCATTCAAAATCGTAAAACGCGATCTGGCGCACCACGGTGTTGATCATATCCTCAACCTTGCCCGCCAGCAGGGTTTTGCGCTCGGCTTGGGTCTTGGCACCGTCCAGCAACTTGCGGAAGGTCAGCATTTCGCCAAACACCGATGCGGTTTCGGCCAGTGTAAGGGGCGTCGAAGACAGCATCTCCCCTTGCCCCGCCGCCAGAACCTGATGCACACCGTGGCCCAATTCATGCGCCAGCGTCATCACATCGCGCGGTTTGCCAAGGTAGTTCAGCATCACATAAGGATGCACGGTGCTGACCGTCGGGTGGGCAAAGGCACCGGGCGCCTTGCCCGGCTTCACGCCCGCATCAATCCAGCCTTTGGTGAAAAACGGGCGTGCAATATCTGCCATTTCTGGCGAAAACGCGGCATAGGCATCCAGCACGGTCTTGGTCGCCTCGTCCCAGCCCACCACCTTTGGCGTATCCATCGGCAAGGGCGCGTTGCGATCCCAAACCTGCATCACGTCCAGCCCCATCCATTTCGCCTTCAACCTGTAATAGCGGTGCGACAGGCGCGGGTAGGCAGCAACCACGGCGTTGCGCAGCGCCTCCACCACCTCCGGCTCCACATGGTTAGCGAGGTGCCGTCCATGCTGCGGCGTTGGCATCTTGCGCCAGCGGTCATGAATTTCTTTTTCTTTTGCCAGCGTGTTGTGAACGCGGGCGAACAGTTTGATATTGCCTTCAAACACCACCGCCAGTGCCCGCGCCGCCGCCTCGCGTTTCGCGCGGTCAGGGTCTGTCAGCAGGTTCAGCGTCGCCTCAAGGTTCAGAGGGTCTTCCTGCCCCGCCACGGTGAACATCAACCCCGCCATGGTTTCATCAAACAACCGGTTCCACGCGGCGGACCCCACGACCGAGGCATCGTGCAGAAACTTTTCCAGCTCGTCCGATAACTGATGCGGGCGCATGGCGCGCATGCGGTCGAACACGGGCTTATAGCGGGCGAGCGCTGCGTTCGATTCTAACAGCTTAGTCAGATGACCTTCGTCCAAGCGGTTGAATTCAAGGCTGAAAAATACCAAAGGCGTGGTGTAATCAGTAACCCTGTCCTGCGCGTCGGCCATAAACTTGGCACGGTCACTGTCCATGGTGTTTTGGTAATAGCGCAGACCGGCGAAAGACATGATCCGCCCGGCGACGATGTCGATCTGCTCATAGCTTAGAACACAGTCCAGCAGCGCGCTGGCATCAAGGCCCACCAGCTTGCCCTCATAAACCACCGCAAAATCGGCGCAGGCTTTTTGCAGCCATGCCATATCGCGGGCGAATTCCGGTCCGTCTGTGCTGGGGTAAAGATCACTTAAGTCCCAGTCAGGCAACTTGCCAAACGCCCCCGCCCCAGTTGCATTGGCGTCATAAAGCGGTGTTGGCAGCAAAATAGTCATGGGAAACCTCGTTTTCATTCAAATGACAGATAAGGTCTGGGCCATCCCTTTCGCAAGGCAAAGCGCAACTTGCGGCTTCTTTTTCGCCTAAATACTCAGACAACCGATGCCGCAAGCACTGCCCTCAGGGTATCCAGCGTGTCTATCTCATTCGGCCCCTTGTCGTGCCGCCAACGCAACATGCGGGGAAACCGCAAGGCGATGCCGGATTTGTGGCGCGGGCTGGCCTGAATGCCCTCGAACGCCAACTCGAACACCAATTCGGGCGGCACGCGGCGCACCGGGCCAAAACGCTCCAGCGTGTTTTTGCGCACCCAGGCGGTGATCTGGGCAAATTCGGCGTCCGTCAGGCCGGAATAGGCTTTGGTGAACGGCACCAGTTCGTTGCCATCGCGCACCGCAAAGGTGAAATCGGTGTACAGGTTGGCGCGCCGCCCATGCCCCGCTTGGGCATAGATCATCACGGCGTCAATGGTCATCGGGTCCAGCTTCCATTTCCACCAATCGCCGCGTTTGCGCCCGGTGTGATAGGGTGACGACGCACGTTTCAGCATCAACCCTTCGGCGCGGTGCATTTGGGCGGTGGCGCGGATGGCGGCAAGACACGGCCAATCTTCAACGGTGATTTGCGGTGACAGGCCAAGGCCAAGTTTGGGGTCAATTCCGTCGATCAATTCTGCCAAACGCGCACGTCGCACCGCCAGCGGTGCAGTGCGCAGATCAATACCTGCGTCTTCCAGCAGATCATAAGCCAGCATCCGCGCCGGCGCATCCACCAGCAGCTTTTTCGGCACCGTTTTGCGGTTGATCCGGGTTTGCAGCGCGGCAAAGGGCTGCGGTTTGTCGGCAGCGACATCCCACGCCAAAACCTCACCATCAATCACCGTGCCGGGGGGCAGAAAGTCGGCAAGGCCAGCGAATTCAGGAAAGCGGTCGGTAATCAGATCTTCGCCGCGCGACCACAGGGCGAATGCACCGGGGCGGGTGACCAACTGGCCGCGAATGCCATCCCATTTCCATTCGGCAATCCAATTTGCAGGGTCGCCCAATGTTTCAGGCCCACCGTCCAGCGCCGAGGCCAGCGCAAACGGGTAGGGACGTGACGAGCTGCCTGCGATGTCGGGCGCAATCAAATCGGCAAACCGCGTGCTGGCGGGCTGCCAATCGCCCATCATGCGGTGCGCAATGGCGGCCTCATCCATGTCAGTGGCGCGGGCAAGCGCCTTTGTCATCAACCCTTGGCTGACCCCCATGCGAAAGCCGCCAGTGATCAACTTATTAAAAATAAATCGTTCCTCCGGGGCAAGGCTTTGCCAAGCGCCAACAATAGCCGCCTTGCGGGTATCGGCGGGTTTACCGTTCAGGCCCATCAAGGCCGTGATCCACTCCGTCAGGCTCTGGTCGGGCAGACCCAATTGCGGCATTGGCAACAGATGCGCAATGGTTTCGGCCAGATCGCCCACCACGGTATAACTTTCCTCAAACAGCCAATCCGGGATACCCGCCACTTCTGCCGCCCACAGGCGCAGTTCGGTCGCGGTGACGCTTCGTTTTGGGCGACGGCCGGACAGGATAGCGATGGTCCAGACACGGTCCTGCTCTGCGGCGGTTTGGAAATAATTGGTCAATGCCACAAGTTTAGCAGTGGTCTTGGTTGTGCCATCAAGGGCTGCGAACAGGGCGGCGAAGTGTTTCAAGCCTCGGCCTCCGGTTCAGTCGCCGCATCGTCGCCGGTGTAATCGGTGGCGACGATGCCGGCCTCATAGCCCTGCTCCTCCAGCCAATGACGGAACGGTGCCGTGTAGCCGTGGGTCACAAACACGCGGCTGGCACCTGTGGCACGGATGGCCGCATTCAGGCCCGGCCAATCGGCATGGTCAGATATGGCAAAGCCTGTGCCAAGGCTACGCCTGCGGCGAATACCGCGCAGGGCCATCCAGCCAGAGGCAAACGCCTCGGACGTGGGGCCGAACCGATTGGCCCAGGCAGACCCCAGCGCAGATGGCGGTGCGATGATCAATGCGCCGGGGTGGGTTTTGGGCGTGATAGCGGCGGTCGCGCGGATGGTTTCTGGCAGAACATAGCCTTGATCGCGCAAGATTGCCGTCGTTGCTTCGACCGCGCCATGCGTCAGGATCGGGCCAAGTGGGGGCAGGGCGGCCATCAGGCGCTGGGCTTTGCCAAAGGAATACGCGCCAAGGATGGACGTAATGCCCGCGGCGGCATTGGCGGCCCACCAAGTGGCGACATCGGTGATGATCTGGGCTTGGGGTGCCCAGTGAAATACCGGAAGGCCGAAGGTGCATTCGGAAATGAAGGTATGGCACGCGATGGGTTCGAAAGGTTCTGACAACCCGTCAGGCTCAATCTTGTAATCGCCTGAAACCACCCAAACCTCGCCCCCATATTCCACCCGGATTTGCGCCGATCCGGGCACATGGCCTGCGGGGTGAAAGCTGACGGTGACGCCGTTCATTTCGCGCGCTTCACCGTAGGCAATGCCACCCGCGTTGATCTGGCCCAAGCGGTGACGGATCACCGGCAGGGCCTGATGCGTCGCAAGATAGGCTTTGTGGCCATATCTTGCATGATCAGAATGGCCATGCGTGATCAGCGCGCGGTCCACCGGACGCCACGGATCAATGTAGAAATCCCCCTGCGGGCAGAAAATACCGCGATCGGTAAAGGTAAGAAGGGGTGCGCGCGCCATGGGCAGGAGTCTAGCGTAGGCAGCGCCACTTGCCAGTAGATTGGTTTGCACAAAAATTGCGCATTTGCCCGTGCTTGGGCAGGAATATTGCGCGTGCCCCCTTCCCCCGGCGGAAATGGGCTGCTTAACTGATTGCAATGCGGAAAGGAAACCAGCCTTTGCCAACCTATTTCAACGAAATGTATCACGATGGCGCAGTGCGCGCGCCCTATGCGCAACTGGAAGACTGGACCAAGCAGATGCCAGACGCCCTGCGCCAGATGAAACAGGCCGAGGCGGAGGCGTTGTTTCGGCGCATTGGTATTACCTTCGCAGTTTACGGCGAGGGTGGTGATCCGGATCGGTTGATCCCGTTTGACATGTTTCCGCGTGTGTTTACGGCAGGTGAATGGTCGCGGCTGGAAAAGGGCATCAAGCAGCGCGCTCGGGCGCTGAATGCGTTTCTGGTTGATGTCTACGGGCGCGGTGAGATTGTGCGGGCGGGGCGGATTCCGGCGAAATTGGTGTATCAGAATGCCGCCTATGAACAGGCGGTTTCGGGCTTCGTGCCACCAAAAGGCGTGTATTCCCATATCGTTGGCATTGATCTGGTGCGTACGGGGCGCGATGATTTCTTTGTGCTTGAGGATAATTGCCGCACACCGTCTGGTGTGTCCTACATGCTGGAAAACCGCGAGATCATGATGCGGATGTTCCCCGATCTGTTCCGTGAAAACCGAATTGAGCCTGTGGACAGCTACCCCGAAAAACTGCGCCGCACGCTTGCATCCGTGGCACCTGCAAAGTGCAACTCGGAGCCGACTGTGGTGATCCTGACGCCGGGGTCGTTCAATTCGGCGTATTACGAACACTCGTTTCTTGCCGATCTGATGGGCGTGGAACTGGTCGAAGGGCAGGATTTGTTTGTTGAGGGCGAATTTTGTTACATGCGCACGACTGAGGGCCCGCGCCGGGTGGATGTAATTTATCGCCGCATTGATGACGCCTACATTGACCCGTTGTGTTTTCGCGCGGATTCGATGCTGGGCATTCCGGGATTGATGGATGTCTATCGGTCTGGCGGGGTTTCGATCTGTTCGGCCCCCGGGGCAGGGGTGGCCGATGACAAGGCAGTATACTGCTTTGTGCCCGAAATGATTAGGTTTTACCTAGGCGAAGAGCCGATTTTGCAAAACGTACCGACGTGGCAGTGCCACCAGCACGATGATCTGAAATATGTGCTGTCGAACCTTGCTGAACTGGTGGTGAAAGAGGTGCACGGATCGGGTGGCTACGGCATGCTTGTCGGCCCCAAATGCACGAAAGCCGAGGTGGAGGCGTTCCGGGGCCGCATTCTGGCAAACCCCGGCAATTATATCGCGCAGCCGACGCTGGCGCTTTCCACCACGCCGACGTTTGTCGATGAAGGCATCGCCCCCCGCCATGTGGATTTGCGGCCCTATTGTCTGGTGGGCGAACGCATTGAACTGGTGCCGGGCGGCCTTACGCGGGTGGCGCTGAAAGAAGGCTCGCTTGTGGTGAATTCATCCCAAGGCGGCGGCGTCAAAGACACTTGGGTTTTGGCGGAGTGATAGGATGTTAAGCCGCACCGCAGATAACCTTTACTGGATTGCCCGCTATATGGAACGGGCGGAAACGGCCGCGCGTCTGCTGGAGGTGGGGGCGCGGATATCGCTTTTGCCATCGGTGCATGGCTACCGCAGCGAATGGGATAGTTTGCTCAGGTCCGCCGGGTCTTCGGATGCATTTGAGAAGAAATACGGCGATCCGGTGCAGCGGAATATCGAAAGTTTCCTGTTCTTTGACCGTGATAATGCGTCATCTGTGGGTGCCTGCATTACGGCGGCGCGGGAAAATGGCCGGATTGTGCGCACGGCCCTGACCAGCCAAGTGTGGGATGCGCTGAACACGGCGTTTCAGGAACTGCGCGAAATCGAACGCACGCCGCGTTCTGAACTGGAACTGTCGCGGCTGACCGATTGGACCATGCGTCACGCCGCCATGGTGCGCGGTTCAATCGACGCCACGCTGCTGCGCAATGATGGCTATAACTTCCTGAATTTGGGCTATTATCTGGAACGCGGTGATGCCACGGCGCGGTTGATGGATGTGAAATACTATGTTCTGTTGCCGCGGGTGGAATTTGTTGGCTCCGGCCTTGATAACTACCAATGGACCACGCTTTTGCGCGCCCTATCCTCGCACAGGGCGTTTCATTGGGCCTATGGCGGTGAGGTAACGGCGGGCAAAATCGCCCATTTTCTGATCCTTAATCCGCAATGCCCACGTGCCTTGATCACTTGTGTTGCTGGGATC
>JACMNW010000176.1 GCA_014378345.1 Pseudorhodobacter sp.
ACGTTGCCACATCATCGCCTCGAAATTTGATACGCCAATAGCTGGTATGCCCAACCCCAAGGCTAGGCCACGTGCAGCGGAAACACTTATCCTGATGCCAGTGAAGTTACCCGGCCCAACCCCTACCGCCAAAGCTGTCAGGTCCCGCCATGTCATCCCCTTGGAGGTTAACATGGTCTGCAACATGGGTATGAGATATTCCGCCTGACCTTTCGCCATTGGTATTGTTTCTTGTGCAATGATCCAGTCTTCATAGAACAAAGCGGCCGCGCAATGCGCGGCCGATGTGTCAAACGCCAAGATGATCTGTGCCTTCACCAATTCTGTATCTCAGGCCGCGACAGGCCGCACTTCCAGCACTTCGGGAATGTAATGCCTAAGCAAATTCTCGATCCCCATCTTCAGCGTCAACGTCGACGATGGGCACCCTGCGCAAGCCCCCTGCATATGCAGATAGACAATTCCGCGGTCAAAGCCGTGGAACGTGATATCCCCACCGTCCTGCGCCACGGCGGGACGCACGCGCGTATCCAGCAATTCCTTGATCTGGCGCACAATATCGCCGTCCTCGCCGGTGTGTTCGGCATGCCCACCACCCGGCGTCACCTCACCTTCCATAACGGCAGCACCCGATTGGTAATGTTCCATAATCGCGCCCAAAATCGAAGGTTTGATATGATCCCACTGCGCGTCTTCGGCTTTGGTCACCGTCACAAAGTCAGTGCCAAAGAACACGCCCGTCACATTCCCGGCCGCAAATATCCGCTTGGCAAGCGGCGATTTCTGCCCTGCCTCAACACTTGGAAAATCGGCCGTGCCCAGTTCCAGCACAGTCTGCCCCGGCAAAAATTTCAGCGTCGCTGGGTTCGGGGTGGATTCGGTCTGGATGAACATCTGCATATCTCCAACGGTTCTTGTCGGATATGCGCCCGCGACGCCCGACTGTCAAGGTTTAGAGCGATTCTAAATCGCGCCCAAAACCAATGCACGCCGATTCCAGCCCACGGCACCAAAGCCCTCTTGATCAACCGGCTATATGCATAAACACTGTCCGAAAACCAAAGCAGAAACAGGCCCTCCATGCTCGATATATGTGCCTTGCGCGCCGATACCCCTGCTTGCCAAACCGTGCTGCATTTCAACAATGCCGGTGCCGCGCTGATGCCCACTCCAGTATTCAACGCCGTCACAAACCACCTGACCTTGGAGCAAAACATCGGCGGCTATGAGGCCGCCCGAGCCACGCAAGAAGACCAAGCCGCCTTCTACACCGAATTTGCCGCCCTGCTGAACGCCGACCCGGACGAGATTGCTTATGCCGAAAACGCCACCCGCGCGTGGGATATGGCGTTCTACGGCCTGCCGCTAAACCCCGGCGACCGCATCCTGACCCACGCCTCTGACTACGTCTCCAACATGCTGGCCCTATTGCAACAAGCGCAACGCCGCGGCCTGCATATCGACCTTGTTCCGTCCAACGCATCGGGCCAGATTGACATCGCAGCCCTCGAAGCCCTCATCACCCCGCGCACGCGGCTTATTTCCCTCACCCACGTCCCCACCCAAGGCGGCCTGATCAACCCCGCCGTCGAAGTTGGCCGCATCGCCAAAAAATACGGCCTCATCTACCTGCTCGATGCCTGCCAATCGGTCGGCCAATTGGCCTTGAACGTGCGCACCGTCGGCTGCGATATCCTCTCGGGTACAGGCCGCAAATTCCTGCGCGGGCCCCGTGGCACCGGCTTCCTTTACGTCCGCAAAGGATTTCTTGATCAAATCGACCCGCCCTTCATAGACCTGCATTCCGCCACCTGGACCGGACCCGGTACTTATACCCTCGACCCCACCGCCAAGCGCTTTGAGAATTGGGAAAGCTTTGTTGCAGGTCGCATCGGCCTGATGCAGGCTGTCCGCTATGCCCGTCAAATCGGGCTGGAAAACATCGAACTCCGCATATCCATGCTCGCCTCCGCGCTGCGGTTCGCGCTAGGCTCAACCCCCGGCATCACCCTGCACGATCAAGGCGCGCAGAAATGCGGCATCATCACCTTCACAAAACAGGGCGAAGACCCCGAACAAATTCGCGCCCGTCTGCACAAATCCCAAATCAACGTCTCCACCACGCAACGCAGCTCCGCCCTGATAGATTTCGACGCAAGGGGCATAACCTCCCTCGTGCGCGCCTCAGTCCACTACTACAATACCGAAGCCGAGATTGGGCGGTTTGTGGATGTGCTATCGGGGTGATGCCCAATCGGCCAAAAGCTGTGCCACCCGTCCTAAACCCTTTTCCAATGCGACCTCTGCGCCACCGCCAACGCCCAGCCGAATATGGGCGGGCTGTCCGTAAGCAGACCCCGGCAGCAAAAAAGTCTTGTAAGGCGGCGCCAGCAACCTTTGCGCAAAAGCCTCACCTTCAATACCGTCAAGCCGCGCCAGACCTATCAGGCCGGCATCAGGGCGCACCCATGACAGCCGGTCTTGCCCGGCTATAAATGCGTCCAGCACGGCAAGGTTCGCTGTTCCTTCCGCTTTTGCCTGCGCCAAACCCTGCGCCAACCGCGAAGGACGCAGCGCTATTTCTGCAATGGTTTCACCCATTATGTTCATGATTTCGCTAGAGTTTTCGCGCAATATCACGGCATCCAGGATCATCGCCTTGTCCGTACATATCAGCCACCCCGTCCGCAATCCTTGCAAACCCAGCGCTTTTGACACGCTGCCGGTCGTGATGCCGCGCGGATACATACCCGCCACCGATGGCGCGCGCGGCCCGGTCCATTCCAGCCCGGCATAGACCTCGTCCACAATCAGCCATGCGCCAACCCGGTCTGCCATGGCCACAACCGCTGCCAGATCGGCTGCGTCCATCATCGCCCCTGTCGGGTTGTTCGGGTTTGACAAAAAGATCAGCCGAGTACGCGGCGTCACGGCCTGCGCCAGCCGGTCTAGGGGCAACCGCCAGCGTTCCTGCTCGCGCCGCTCGACAAGCCGCACTGACGCACCGATGGCCTGCGCCAAAACTGCCACCTGCGGCCAGCCGGGGCTTTCGGTGACAATCTCGTCGCCCGCCGCAACCAGCTGCCGGATCGCCAGATAATTGGCCTCTGCCGCTCCCGCCGTAATCAGCACGTCATGCGGCCCGCACACCCCCATCAGCCCGGCCTGCCGAATCACCGCCTCGCGCAGCGCAGGCAGCCCTTGAAACGACACACCGTTCCAATCAAGTTTAAGCGCCGGATCAAGGTCTGCCAAAAAATCCCCCAAACTGGGTGATCGCGCCAGCGACAGCCCCACAATCGCCTCCGGTTCTGCCGTGGTGGTCTCCAGCAAATACTGAAACAAAGTGTGGATCTTGACTTTCATGCCCGCAGTCACCCCATCTGGCCCCAACACAGGACATCTTTCATGATTCTTACCGGCTCTCCCGCCAGCCTGACCGTTCTGGATTATGGCTTGTTTAAAGTCCACGCGAATGGCCGCATCATCGGCATCTGCGGCTTCCTGATTCACACCGATGCGGGCGAATCCGTGCTGATCGACACCGGCTTTCCGCCCGCCTATGCGCAAGATGCCACGGCCGCCAGCGCCGCCGATGGCTTAGGATCGTTTGGCGAGGTGCTGACCCTGACCCAAGATAACCTGCCCGCAGGCCAGCTTGCCCACTGTGGCCTGACCTGCGCCGATATTGATCTGCTGATCCTGACCCATAGCCATGTTGACCATGTCGGCGGTATCGCCGATTTCCCGCAAGCGCCGATCCTGCTGTCACCGCAGGAACGCAGCCTGCCAAGGCCGCTCTATTTTGGCAAGCGCCGCCCGATGAAGTGGCCCGCACGCACCTACCTTACCACCACCGATGATACCGACATTGGCCCCGGCTTTCGGGTGTTTCATACGCCGGGCCATGTGCCGGGCCAATTGGCGTTTTTGATCACCCTGCCGGAAACCGGACCGGTGTTGCTGGCGTCTGATGCCATTTCTCGCCCGGCAGAAGTGACCGAAGCGTTTGATACCGCCAATGATCCCGCCGCCGCCATCATCAGCGCTGCGCGCATTCTGGATATTGCGGCGCAAACCAAGGCGATGGTGATCTACGGCCATTGCCCCGCACAATGGCCGACCCTGCGCAAAGCGCCGGATGCCTACCGCTGATCAATGCACATCGCGGCCTTGGTTCAGAATAATCACGTTGCCGCTGCAAATATCGCCTGCGTCAGATGCCAGAAATCCCACCCAGGCGGCCACCTGTGACGGTTGCATCGCCGTGCCATGCGGCATCGCCGCAATCGCCCGCGCCAGCACTTCCGCCGTCAAAACGCCAAACAAGGGGGTTTCCGTCATGGCAGGTGCCAGCGAATTGGCGGTGATCTTTTCGCGTGCATAGCGCCGGGCAAGGTCTTTGGTCAGCGTATCCATCGCGGCCTTGCTGGCACGGTAATGCGGCGGATCAAACACATCAAAATTATACGCCCCGTTGCTGGAAATATTGATGATCTTGCGCACCCCGCTGCGCCCAAGCATCAACGGCACTGACGCCTGACAACAGTGAAACGCAGAGCTGAAGTTGACCGCCATTTGCCGGTCCAATTCTGCCGCCGGAATATTGGGGAAATCAGACATAAAGCATGTGCCCGCGTTGTTCACCAACACATCCACGCCACCAAATTCTGTGGCAATCCACGCAAATTCTGCGGCAATCGCGGCGCTATCGGTAAGATCTATCCTGCGTCCCACAAAGCCAGGTGTCGCCATATCAGCCAAACCGGCGTCATCAATATCAAGCCCGATCACCCGGCAGCCATCCGCCAAAAGGCGCGCGACAATCGCCCGTCCCATTCCACCCGCTGCACCGGTTACCACTGCAATCCGCATCTGAAATTTCCTACTTTGCTTGCTTTTTATAGCTTGCCCACCAAACCCTTGATTTCACAACACCCTGCTGGCCAATTTTTTGACGCGGGGCCATGCGCGATGCACCGGTCAACTGGTAAAGCTGCGCTGCGTATCAATGCCAAATGCTATTAACCCCGCCGAAGCCCATACCGCGTTGCCGTCAACACCTCTGACACAGCGCAAGCCTTGCTATCCATATAGCCCTGGTCCCGGAAGTACGCCCGCACCGCCGCATCCGTCACCACTGCTCCGCGCCCCTTGGGATAGACACACCAAACCCCCAAGTCCGGCACAGAGGCGGCAAGCGCAAACGCCGCCGCCAAATCAGCAACCGCGCCCAAAACCACCACCAAAACCCCCGCCCGCCCCAAATCTGCCGTCACCACGCTCCGCAAAGCCGCTGCCAACGCCGCATCGTCCACCTTACCCAAGACAAATGCCAAACACGCGGGCGAGACCCCCAGTTTTTCCGCCAATGTAGGCGGGGGCTTCTGCAAAGCCG
>JACMNW010000177.1 GCA_014378345.1 Pseudorhodobacter sp.
AGTAAGTCTGTCGCAGTGCGGATATTGCCGCGGTTGGCCTCAGGCCCGTCAGAGGTGGGCAGGATGTAGCCTTCCAGCGCACCGGGCAACAGGCCTTCGGCGAAGGGGGTGAGCAGGTCTTTTACCCTACCGCTGGCAGCTTCGCCGGGGATCATGCCGAGGCTGGAATTGGAATAATACGAGGTGATGCGCGGCTGCATGCCGCCGGTGATGGTCGCGTTGATAAGTTCGAAGTTGAACGCATAGATCAGCGCGTCGCGAACGCGCCAATCTGTGAAGATCGGTTTGCGGGTGTTGAATACAAGGCCATCTATGCCGGAGGGGCGGCCATGCGGAATTTCAGATTTGACGATGTCGCCAGAGGTGACGGCAGGGAAATCGTAGTTGGTCAGCCATTTTTGCGCGTTGCCTTCGCGGTAGGTGCTGGTGTCACCCGATTTGAACGCCTCGAACACAACACCGGCATCGCCGAAATATTCGTAGTTGACCTGATCAAAGTTGTGCATGCCGCGGTAAAAAGGCACATCCTTGCCCCACCAATCGGGGTTTTTGGTGAAGTGGATAAATTTACCGGGCTCAAATTCTGCCACAGTATAGGGGCCGGAGCCGATGGGGGCATCCAAGGTGGAGGCGGTGAAATCTTTGCCTTCCCACTGGGATTTCTGTAGGATGGGGCGCAGGCCGAGGATCAGCGGCAGTTCGCGGTCGACCACGTTGAAGGTGAATTTGACCGATCGTGGCCCGGTGATTTCGGATTTGGCGATTTTGCCCCATGCCGCGGCGTAGCGGGGTTGGCCCTCGACACCCAGTTTTTCGAAGGACCAGAGCACGTCTTCAGGCGTGACCGGATCGCCGTCAGAGAATCGGGCGCCTTCACGCAGAGTAAATTCTACGTAGGTGCGCGCGTCATCGGTATCGACCGATTCGGCCAGCAGGCCGTAAAGTGTGAAGGCTTCGTCGTAGGACCGGCCCAAAAGCGTTTCAACCGTAAGCAGAGCCACCCCTGCAGGGGCCTGGCCTTTGACGATGTAGGGGTTCAGGCTGTCAAAGCCGCCCGCCTCGCCAAAGGTGATGGTGCCACCTTTGGGGGCATCGGGGTTGGCATAGGGCAGGGACACAAAATCAGGTGGAAGGGCAGGGTCGCCATACATAGCTATACCATGTTTGGATTCGGCGAAGGCAATCTGTGCCGTTGCGCCCAGCAGGGCGGCCACGCCAACTGCCCGCATCATTTGAATAATTTTGCCTGTCATCGCCACACCCATATTGACCCCCGCGAATTTGCTGATTTGCAGACTATGCGGGTGTGCGCGGCAATTCAAACTTTTAACTTGGCCACGGGCGGACTTATGGCTATACCAATCTTACTGCTCGATAGGTTTCTTGCCTGTATGAAACCTGCCTCAATAACTTTACGCCGGCCTTGTGCCGGCGTTTTTTTATGTCCGGAACCAATCCGCCGAGCTTGACGTTTGTCCCTGCGTTTTGCACCTGCAGCATGTATAATGTGGCAAGTGCAGCATCAGGAGGCGTAGATGACGCTTAAAGGCAAAATCGCAATCGTGACCGGGTCCAATTCCGGCATTGGGTTAGGGATTGCTGAGGCATTGGCCAAGGCGGGGGCCGAGGTGGTAATCAATTCCTTCAGTGACACCGAAGCAGATCATGCGCTGGCCGCCAAGATCGCCGCCGAGCATAAAGTGAAGGTCACCTACATTGCAGCCGACATGTCGAAAGCTGCTGACTGCCGGGCTTTGGTGACAAGGGCCGGGGGTTGCGACATACTGGTGAACAACGCGGGCATTCAGCACGTCGCACCGATTGAAAGCTTTCCCCCCGAGAAATGGGATGCGATTTTGGCGATCAACCTGACATCGGCGTTTCACACTACGGCAGTGGCCCTGCCGATGATGCGCAAAAAGGGCTGGGGGCGGGTGATCAACATATCCTCGGCGCATGGCTTAACGGCGAGCCCGTTCAAATCTGCTTATATCGCGGCCAAGCATGGTTTGGTGGGGCTATCCAAAACTGTGGCGCTGGAAACGGCGGGCCAGGGCATCACCTGCAATGCGATTTGCCCCGGCTATGTGCTGACCCCGTTGGTAGAAGCGCAAATCCCGGACCAGATGAAAACGCATAACATGGATAGGGAAACCGTGATCCGTGAGGTGATGCTGGACCGCCAGCCATCAAAGCAGTTTGCCACCACCGAGCAGTTGGGGGGGACAGTGATATTCCTATGTTCGGACTTTGCGGACCAGATCACGGGCACCACAATCAGCGTCGATGGCGGTTGGACCGCTTTGTGAAAAAGAGCCTCCGGCGGGGATATTTTAGAACAGAAAAAGTTGGGGTTTTGGTATGGTGAGGCGAATTAATCTGGCCTTGCAGGGTGGCGGCGCACATGGGGCGTTTACTTGGGGGGTGTTGGACCGCCTGCTTGAGGACGAAGATATCGAGATTGCCGCGATTTCTGGCACCTCGGCCGGGGCATTGAACGGGGCTGCTTTGAAAGCAGGGATGCAGGCCGGTGGGCGCGTGGGGGCAAAGGACAGCCTCAACCAGCTATGGACCCAGGTTGGGCGGCTTGATGAGGCACGACTGACGGATTGGATGTTTCCGGGACTGCCCATGTTGGCCGCTATGGCTGATGTGGCGGCAAGGATGGCACCTTTTTCGCCGCAGGGAATTATGGCGCAGTTGGTATCGCCGTATGCGTGGGGGCCGGGATGGCAGAACCCTTTGGAAGATGTGGTGCGGCGGCTGGATTTCACGCAGGTTTGTGCTGTGGGTGGGCCGAAGCTGTTTGTCGGGGCCACAAATGTGCGCACGGGCAAAATCCGGGTGTTTTCAGGCGATGACGTCAGCCCTGAGGTTTTGATGGCATCGGCTTGTTTGCCGACCGCGTTTCAAGCGGTTGAGTTGACTGACCCTAAAACAGGCCAGGTTGAAGCCTATTGGGATGGTGGATATGCTGGCAATCCAGCGCTTTTTCCGCTGTATGCCAAGGGCTTGCCGGATGATGTGGTGATTGTATCCATCAATCCAATGCGGCGGGACGAGTTGCCAAAATCGCCTTTAGAAATTCAAAACCGGATCAACGAGATCAGTTTTAATGCGGCATTGCTGGGTGAATTGCGGGCTGTACAGTTCGTGAAGCGCCTGATCCAGCAAGGCAACATGGACAAAGGGGCCATGAAAGATGTCCTGATTCATTTTATTGCCGATGAAAAACTGATGAACGAGCTTTCTGCCAGCACCAAACTATCGCCAACGCCTGCGCTGCTGTACCGGTTAAAAGAGGCGGGACGCGTGGCGGCACTTGCGTTTTTGCAAGCGCATCGCGGCGATATTGGCAAACGGGCCAGCATTGATCTGGCAGGACTTTTTGGGTGATCAGGGCTCTAGCTGCGGTGGGTAGTTTTTGTCGTTCGGGTAGTCTTTGCCGTTCGGGTAGACAAGGCCGGCCGAGATCACAAGTTTGAACGCCTCTTCCAAAGACATATCGAGCATGATCACATCGCGTGAGGGCACATAAACCAGAAACCCGGACGTAAGCGGGGTAAGGGCGACAAACACGGTGATCATGTTTTCGCGGTTTGGCAGCTTTGTTGCAATTTCACCTTTTGGCTCGGCGGCGACGAAGCCCACGGCCCAGACACCGGGGGTGGGAAATTGCACAAGGCAGGTCCTGTCGAAATTCTTTTCCGATTTCGCAAAGACCGTTTCTGCAATTTGTTTGATACCTGTGTAGACGGACCGCACGATGGGCATGCGGTTGACCATGCGTTCGGCGCGGTTGATCATTGACCTTCCGATCAGGCCCTTGGCGATCCAGCCGACGATAATGGTGAAGATCAGAAATACGATCACGCCGACGCCGCGCAGGCTAAAGCTTACGTTTTCACCAAAGTAATCGCGTAGCAGCGCGTCAGGCTGCCACGAGGCCGGGATTAAGGGTAAAATCCAGCTGTCGATCCAGCCTACGACCGACCAGATGACATAAATCGTCAGCCCTACAGGAAGCACAACCACAAGCCCGGTCAGAAAGCTGGCGCGCAAACCGCCAGATTTCTTGCGAAGGGGAAGCGGGCTGCTGGTATTATCTTGCATGACATGATCCCAAAGGGTTTAGGCGCATGTAGGCATCCGCTTTTGCGGGCGCAATGTCAAAGATCATAGGGAAGCTTCAGGATTTGCTGCGCATTTGGGCGATTTCAACCGCGATTGCGGCCGCCAGGCGGGCATTTGACAGCACGAGTGCGATGTTTGCGGTCAGCGAGCGGCCTTCCGTCAGCTCAAATATCCGCTGCAGCAGGAAGGGGGTTACGGCTTTGGCGGTAATGCCTTTGGTGGCGGCATCGCGCAGGGCTGCCTCGATGATCGGCGAGATTACTGTCCGCGGGATTTCGGCATCTTGCGGGATGGGGTTGGCGATGAGTTGACCGCCGATCAGCCCAAGTCGGGCGCGCATCAGGTGGGCGGCGGCGATTTGAACCGGGATGGTCATGGAAAGCGGTGCGGATATGCCGGAGGAGCGGGACCAGAACGCGGGAAAGTCGGTTTGGCCGTAAGCGATAACCGGGACGCCGTGGGTCTCAAGTACTTCGAGGGTTTTGGCGATATCGAGGATGGCTTTTGCCCCGGCAGCGATGACGGTGACGGGGGTTTGCGCCAGTTCCAGCAGGTCTGCCGAGATATCGAAGGTTTGGTCTGCTCCGCGATGTACGCCGCCAATGCCACCGGTTGCAAAGACGTCGATGCCTGCAAGATGCGCGCAGATCATGGTCGCGGCGACGGTGGTGGCCCCGGTCTGGCCGGTGGCCAAGCAGGCGGCAAGATCGGCGCGCGACAGTTTCATGACGTTTTGCGCCTGGCCGAGGGTGGTCAGCATACCGGGGCTTAGGCCGATGTGGATATGGCCAGCCATTACCGCGATTGTGGCGGGGGTGGCACCATGAGCGCGAATTTCGTCCTCAACCAGTTGCGCGGTTTCCACGTTTTGCGGGTAAGGCATACCGTGGGTGATGATTGTAGATTCAAGCGCCACAACCGCGCGGTTTTGGGCGAGGGCGGCGGTGACTTCTGGCGTGAAGATCAAGGGTAGGGTCATGAACCGATTTCTCCGGATACGTAATCTGCGGCGGTGCGAAGGGCCTGCGTGAGGGCTTCGGTCGGGTTGGAGCCGCGACTTTCGGCGACGATATGCGCGGCCATGAAGGTATCGCCAGCGCCAGTGACCCGGGTAACGAGGACGGGCGGCGGGGTGGCGGTGATGACGCCATCGGGCGTGCCCATGGCAGTAGTTTGGCTGCCATTGGTCACAAGGATTCGGGTGGCACCGCGGGTGATGAGGGCCTTTGCCGCGGTGGGGGCGTCGGGGAAGCAGGTTTTTGCCAGCAGGGACGCCTCAGCGAGGTTGAGGTAGATCGTCGCGTTTGGGTGGGTGAGCAGGGGAAGCAATCGTTCGGCCTTGGCGGGGCTGGCAGGGGCGATGCGCAGGTCGGCTTTTTTGAACAGGGGGGAGTGGGCAATCTCGGCCAGCAGCGAT
>JACMNW010000178.1 GCA_014378345.1 Pseudorhodobacter sp.
AGCAGGCTGTCAAAGCCGCTGCGGGTGGCGTGATCTGCCCGCGACAGGGCTTCAAATTCGGCGGCAACGGTGGGGTCGGTTTCGACCAGCCGTTCAATTTTCACAGCGACTTTTGGGGTTAGCGCACCGTCCAGATACGCGGAAAGCTGGTCTAGAACGGCAGGGTCAAGGGACTGTGTCATTGCGAAGCGACCTCTCCCGCTAAAGCCAGTTTCTCTTTCATCATCTGGCGGGCGCGGGACATGCGGCTCATTACGGTTCCTATGGGAATATCCAGTATCTGGGCGGCCTCTTGGTACGAATGACCTTCCACGGCCACCAGCAACAGGGTGGAACTTAGTCCGTCTGACAAAGACATCACCATGGCAAGCATCTGGTTGCCATAGACGTGATCGGGTGCGGCGATAGGGGTGGCCAGTTCGTCAGTCTCAGACGCGTCAACCTGTCCGCCGCCAACACGCACCCGACGGCTGCGCAGTTCGGACACCCAAAGATTGCGCATCATGGTGTAAAGCCAACTGTCCAGCCGCGTGCCGGGTTGCCACTGCGAACGGCGCAAAATCGCGCGTTCAACCGCCGTTTGCACCAGATCATCGCCGTCATCGCGGTTGCGGGTCAGCGTCAGCGCAAAGCGGCGCAGGCGCGGCAGCAACTGAACCAGATCTGTCTTGAATTGCGCCAGCTCCGCCACGCCATCAAACCCCTGATCCTGTGTTTGCCGCCCCTGCCTGATCAGCGTCAGGTGAACACCTTTGCGGGCAGGGGCGCAACCACCGGCCTGATTGGTCGGCGATAACGAACCGCGGGAGGTGCCGGGAGAGAGGACTGGCATTGCGGGATCACCAGGTTGTCGCATCGCCGTGCAAAGCCATATTCAGGGCGGTGTAGGCCCAGGTATCTTTACCGCCGCGATCAGCGATCTGGACCAGCTGTTCCTTTGCGCCAATAAAATCGCCCTCAGAAATCATCGCCTGGCCCATGTAGGACCGGGCCAGAATGTAGTTAGGGTCGATTTTAAGCGCGGCTTGGTAGAATTTCATGCCTTCGGCCGTGTGGCCTGATTTGCGCAGAGAGAAGCCTTTGTAGTTCAGAATGCGCGGGTCGTTTTGGTTGGCGGCGGCGGCAAGCACGTGCAGGGCGCTTTCATATTGCCCGTCATAGGCCAATTCGCGGGCGGCATTGTAAAGATCGTCATCGCTTAATGCGCCACTTTGCGCATCGACGCATTTTTCTTTCTTCACGTCCCAGACCTTGCCCTGTTTGCATTTTTGGGTGGTTTCGGTTTTCACCGGGGGTGTGGTGGAATCCGATCCGGCGGCAAATGTCATCGTGGCGAAAGAGGCCGCGAACAGGGTGGCGATCAGCGTTTGCGTGCGTTGCATTGGGGAAAACCTCTGGGTGTAAGACCGGGTTGATCTGTTGCAGTTTTGCTGTGGGCTGCTTTGCCCATGATTAACGAACGCAATGGGTGTGTCATTTATTCAACGGCGTTGGCAAAAAACTTTTTTGCTTTGCCAGTGAATAATCTGCGCTGGTGCCGCGTTTGGTTTGGTATGGGCGGGCCAATTCCATCTGCCCTGACCAGCCTGCTGTGGCGGGTGCAAGATTGCTTTAACCTTTTGAAAAGGAACTCAACCAATGAAATTAGCATTTATTGCCGCAGGCTTTGCTCTTGCACTTGGTGGCACTGCCGCGTTTGCCGGGATAACTGAAACTGTTGAGGGCGCAAAAGGCAAATTTGTTGCCGACGCCAAAAGTGGTATGACGCTATATACGTTCAAAAAGGATACGGCTGACACATCCACGTGTTATGATGCTTGTGCCGGAAATTGGCCGCCGTTTTTGGCCGAAGAATCTGATGAAAGCAAAGAGACCGGCGATCTGACCGTGATCGACCGGACGGATGGCACCTACCAATGGGCGATGAAGGGGATGCCTTTGTATTTCTTTTCGGGCGATGCCGCGAAGGGTGATGCCAATGGCGACGGCGTGAAGGGCGTTTGGGACGCGGTTCATCCGGGCTGAAGGGCTGTTTAACGAATGTGCACCGGGGCTGGCAAAGGATATTTGGCCCCGGTGGTGTTTCACAGACCCAGAAAATCACCGCGAAAGGGAAGAATACGTTTTGCCCCCTGTTCGCCGATTACGGCAAGTTCGTCGCCATCAATCCGAATTTCACCCACCGCTTCGCCCGTGGGCCAGGCGATACAGCCAGTGATATGCCGCACATCAGTAGTGGTATCCGGGGCCAATTTCACCGATGCAGCTTGGCCGGCGTAGGGGGCTGATCCCCTGATCAGCGACCACGCGATGCCGTCCTCTAGTCCAAGGCAGTGCCGGTGGCATCCGTTCCATGGCGCATAGTCGCGCCCCCCGTTTGAATGCCAAAGCATGGTCATCGGCAGTTTACGGGGATGGCGCAAGCTGAGGTAAAGATCGCCCTCTATGGGGCGGGTCACTGCTGTCCAACCGAGGGGGCTGTTTTCTTCCTCTACCGCAATGACAAAGTCCTCATGTGCGGGGCCGTAGGGGTAGTTAGTCAGATCAACGACGCCGCCATCTTTTGCCGGAAACGATTCCGGCTGAGCGCTGCGGGCAGGATATCGCAGGGCCGATCTGCCACGGGCGGGGTCGGTTTCGGGCGCGTCTGCCGGGGTTTCAAACCAGCGTTTGGGGGAAAATCGCAAAACTCCGCCGTTTGGCAATGAAATCATGGCGTGATTGGCGGCCGAAATAGCCCCTTGCCCGCCTGTAAATCTGTGGGACTGATACAAAAACGGGTGGTCGTCCGTCAGTGACAGGTGCTTTTGCACCGTTGCACCCATAACCGTTTGGCTCAGCACGCAGCGCAGTGAGGTGGGATCCGTTTCGCCATATATCTGCCAAAGCCCGTTGGCGGGCCAGCCGTGTAACGGGGCGTTGTCGGTTGATGCATCGGAAAACGGGGCGCAAAAGAAATCGCCCTCAAGATGGGCTTGATGAGGTGGCGCGCCGGGGGGCAGGGTGATGTTTGATCCGACCCATGGGGCGCGGTGCATCATGGAAATTTGGCGGCCCTGATCTTGCACCATAAAGGCCGAGACGATGCCGCAATGTGGGGAAAACTGAAAACTAATCCCCCGCGCGGATATTTGCACGGGGGATGGACGTAATGTTGAGTTAACGCCCGACGCCGACATAGGCTTCAAACCCGGCGCGTTCCGCTTCGGCGCGGCTGTACAGATTGCGCAGATCGGCCATGCGGGGGGCGGTCATCTTTTTGGCCATTTTGGCCAAATCCAACGCGCGGAATTCGTTCCATTCGGTCAGGATCACCACCAGATCGGCGCCATGTGTAGCCTGATAAGGGTTGTCGTGCCATTTGACCCCGGGCAACAGGTTTTCGCCTTCATGTTTGCCCTGCGGATCAACCACGCGGACCTTTGCACCAGCCCCGACTAGGGCGGGCACGATGGTAAGCGACGGCGCATCGCGCATGTCATCGGTGTTTGGCTTGAAGGTAACGCCCAGCACGGCAATGGTTTTATCGCGAAGAACGCCATCACACAGATCTTCGATCTTGGTGATCATGCGGCGTTTTACTTCGTCGTTCACCTTGATTACGGTTTCAGTAATTTGCATGGGAACGGCATGTTCCTGGCCCATGCGCGCCAAGGCCCGCGTATCTTTGGGGAAGCAAGATCCGCCATAGCCGGGGCCTGCATGCAGGAATTTGTTGCCGATACGGCCATCCATGCCGATGCCTTTTGACACGGCCTTGATATCTGCGCCAACCCGTTCGCACAGGGCCGCGATTTCATTGATGAAGGTGATCTTGGTGGCAAGAAAGGCGTTGGCTGCGTATTTGATCATCTCTGCGGATTCGAGGTCAGTGTAGACGACGGGGAAATCACGCAGGAACAGCGGTCGGTACACCTCGGCCATCACGTCTTTTGCACGGTCAGTCTCAACACCCACAACAACGCGGTCAGGGCGCATGAAATCATCAATCGCGGCGCCTTCACGCAGGAATTCGGGGTTTGAGGCGACATCAAATTCAGCCTTTGGGTTGGCAGCTGCTATGACGGCCTGCACGTCACGGTTGGTGCCAACAGGAACCGTGGATTTGGTGACAACCACGGTATAGCCGGTCATGCACTGCGCCACTTCGGCAGCCGCAGCCATGACATAGGTTAGATCAGCATGACCGTCGCCGCGCCGTGTGGGGGTGCCTACGGCGATGAACACAGCGCCTGCGCCATCTACGGCCTGTGCCAGATCATCGGTAAAAGACAGGCGGCCCGCAGCCACGTTTTTGGCCATCAGCAAATCAAGACCCGGCTCGTAGATCGGAACTTCGCCACGCTGCAATTTTTCCAGCTTTTCGATGTTCTTGTCGACGCAAACCACATCATGGCCAAAGTCAGAAAAGCACACTCCCGAAACGAGCCCGACATAGCCAGTGCCAATTACCGCAATCTTCACAATCGTTACCCTTCAATGCTTTGCTTGGGCCAAGGCGATGCTGCAAAGTGGCATCAAAGTCAACGAAAAGACGGCCAAAAGGGAAAGGCATTTTGCTCGACAAACTTTGTTCAATGTTGTTCCGTTAGCGAAAATGTTTAGGGTGAGGGTGGCCGTGACCAAACCACATATTCTTCAGATCGGCAGTTATCCTGATTGGGATCAGGCGCCTTTAGACGCTGCGTTTATCTGCCATCGGTATTTTGAAGCTGTGGACAAGACGGCATTTCTTGCGAAAGTCGGGCCGGATGTGCGCGCTATTGCGACGCGGGGCGACCTTGGGGCAGGCCGGGCCATCATTGATGCCTGCCCCCGGTTGGAGATGATTTCGGTATACGGTGTTGGCTATGATGCGGTGGATATGGCGGCCTGCCGTGCGCGGGGCATTGCTGTGACCAACACGCCAGATGTTCTAAGTGAAGACTGCGCTGATTTGGGCGTGGCGATGATGCTTTGCGCGTCACGCGGCATGGTTGGGGCCGAAGCATGGGCGCGAAATGGGTCTTGGGCAACCAAGGGCGGCTATCCGCTGCAGCGGCGCGTTTGGGGCAAGCGTGCGGGTATTTTGGGGCTGGGGCGGATTGGCATCGAGGTGGCGAAGCGGCTGCAGGGATTTGGCATGGATATCGCCTATTCTGCCCGCCATGAAAAGGAAACGCCAGGTGATTGGGCCTATATCGCCGATCCGGTGGCCTTGGCTGCCCGGTCTGACTTTTTGTTTGTGACGCTAAGTGCATCAGCCGATACGCGCCATATTGTGGGGCAGGCGGTTATTGCGGCGTTAGGGCCACAGGGCATGTTGATCAACATCTCGCGTGCCGGAAACATTGATGAATTGGCGTTGCTGGATGCGCTGGAAACGGGTGCGCTTGGGTTGGCAGCACTGGATGTGTTTGAGGGGGAACCAGCGATCAACCCGCGCTTCTTGGCGCTGCGCAACGTGTTGCTGCAACCGCATCATGCGTCTGGCACGTTTGAGACGCGGCAAGCGATGGGCCAGCTGGTGCGCGACAACTTAAGCGCGCATTTTGCCGGGCAGGCTTTATTGACGCCAGTTGTTTAAGGCGGGCATACGATCACTTTCGGCCTGTTTGGTCGCTTTATGCTGGTGTTCTGGTCCGCAATCATGAGCATGGGCGCGATCCTGGAGGTTATCTAAATGACGTCCTTTGAAACTATTGATCCGGGATTTGGCCGCTTTGTGATGGGCAACGCGCCGCTGAAAAAACTTGCGACCGGGTTTGACTGGGCAGAAGGCCCGGCTTGGTTCGGTGATGCAGGATGTCTTTTGTTTTCGGATATTCCGAACAATAAGATATTGCGCTGGACGCCGGGGACCGCGATTTCGATCTACCGTGAGCCGTCAAACTTCAGCAACGGTCACTCGCGTGATCGGGAGGGGCGGCTGGTGTCGTGCGAGCATGGTTTGCGCCGGGTGACGCGGACAGAACATGACGGGCGGATTACTGTGATTGCAGATGGTTTTGATGGCAAGCAGTTGAATTCGCCCAATGATGTGGTGGTGAAATCGGATGGCTCTATCTGGTTCACCGACCCGCATTACGGAATATTGACGGATTACGAAGGGCATAAGTCAGCCCAGGAATTGACCTGTCAAGTTTACCGGGTTGATCCTTCGGGCGCGATGTCGGTTGTGGCAGATGATTTCAACTGCCCCAATGGCTTGGCGTTTTCGCCAGACGAGGCGCGGCTTTACATTGCCGATACCGGGCGGATGTTTCACAGCGATCCGCAACATATTCGGGTGTTTGATGTGGCGGAGAACAGGTTGTCTGGTGGCGCGGTATTCCATACGGTCAGCCCCGGCTGTGCGGACGGCATTCGCACGGATACTGATGGCAATTTGTGGTCTTCGGCAGCGGACGGCGTGCATTGCATTGCGCCCGACGGGCATTTGATGGGAAAGATACTGGTACCAGAGGTGGTGTCGAACATCTGTTTTGGCGGGCGGGCAAAACATCAGTTGTTTATCACCGCAACGACCAGTCTTTACGCCATTTCGTTGAACAGAAACGGAGCGCAGACACCATGACCGAAGAAAATACAGAAGGCCGCGCCCAAATTGGCCTGATTGGCCTTGGCACGATGGGCAGCATGCTGGCCCTGAACATCGCGGAAAAAGGTTTCGCGATAGCGGTATGGAACCGCACAACCACAGTGACGCACGCCTTCGCGGCAGGCGCAGGGGAACTGGCGGCAAAGATCACTCCGACGGACAGTCTGGCGGATTTGGTGGCGGCTATCGCGCGGCCCCGCGCCATTATTCTGATGGTTCCAGCCGGGCAGGTGGTGGACGATGAAATCGCAGCGCTTCGCCCGTTGCTCGACAAGGATGATCTTATCATCGATGCGGGTAACGCGCTGTTTTCCGATACCAATCGCCGGGCTGCAGATGCGGCCATCCAAGGGCCGCGGTTTCTAGGCATTGGCGTGTCGGGCGGAGAAGAAGGTGCGCGCCATGGGCCATCTATCATGGGGGGTGGTGTGCGGGCGGACTGGGACCGGGTTGAACCGATACTCAGCGCCATTTCGGCCAAATATCAGGGCATTCCCTGCGCCACCTATATGGGCGAAGCGGGGGCGGGGCATTTTGTGAAATCGGTGCATAACGGCATTGAATATGCCGATATGCAGATGATCGCCGAAGTGTACGGTGTGATGCGCGACGGCATGGGAATGGATGCTGTGGCCATCTCAGGCGTGTATGACGGCTGGAACAAGGGTGTTCTGCAATCCTATCTGATCGAGATTTCGGCGGCAGTTGCGGCGGCGATAGACCCAAAAACCGGGTCTGCGATGCTGGATGTGATCCTTGACCGGGCGGGGCAAAAAGGGACTGGGCGGTGGACCATTATCGAGGCGCAGCAGCTGGCGGCCCCGGTTCCCGCTATCGAGGCGGCAGTGTTGGCGCGTAATTTGTCAGCGCGGCTTGACGAGCGTCGGGCAGGTGAAGCGGTGTTTGGCGCGGCCCCGGTAAAGATGGCTGTTGGCACGATTGATCTGACCACGCTTGAACAGGCTCTGATTGCGGGCAAGATCCTGTGTTATGCGCAGGGGTTTGCCCTGATCGGGGCGGCCGGGCGGGAATTTGGCTGGGCGATGCCGCTGCCCGATATTGCGCGGGTCTGGCGCGAGGGGTGCATCATCCGGTCGGGCATGTTGAATGATATGGCAACGGCGCTGACCGATGATCCAAACCGCAATCTTATGCTGGCCCCGTTTTTTGCTGATTTGTTAAAGCAAACGCATGGCGCGTTGCGCAAGGTGGTGGCGGCAGCGGCGTTAAACGGGTTGCCGGTGCCCGCGCTGGCGTCGGGGCTGGCGTGGTTTGATATGATGCGCACGGAACGTTCTACCGCCAACATGATTCAAGCACAGCGTGATTTCTTTGGCGCACATGGGTTTGAACGGATGGACGGTGGGGAAGGCAAGCACGGGCCATGGGGCAGCCATGGGTAGGTGGAACCCTTGATCGCAATTGGAATTGATCTTGGCGGCACCAAAATAGAGGCTCAGATTTTTGATGCAAGTTGGGCATGTATCGATGCAAGGCGGGTCGAGACGCCAAAAAGCTATACAGCCCTTGTTGCAGCGGTCGTTGATCAAATTGCTTGGGCGGACCGGCTGTCCGGCGCTGGCTTACCTGTTGGAATTGCAGCGGCAGGGTTGATTAGCCCGGCTACCGGGCTGGCCTTTACCGCAAACCTGCCCGCGATGAACATGCCTTTGCCAGCTGATATTGAAGCGGCGGTTGGGCGAAAGATCACCTATATCAATGATTGCCGCGCGCTGGCTTTATCTGAGGCGGTGTTTGGCGCGGGGCGCGGCAAGGCATCCGTTGCAGGGCTGATTTTGGGTACTGGGGTTGGTGGTGGGCTTGCCATAAACGGTGCACTCACGCCCGGCATTTCTGCAACGGGGGGCGAGTTTGGCCATATCCCAGCACCTGCGCATCTGATCAAGTTTCATAATCTGCCTGTCATTGCATGTGGCTGTGGCCGGATGGGCTGCTTTGAGACGCTGGTATCAGGGCCAGGCTTGACGCGGATGGCACGGCACTTTACCGGGCATGACCTTTCCCCCAAACTGCTGATCGCAGCCAAAACCACCAACGCAAAGGCTGTGCTGGCTTGGGATGTTTGGTGTGATTTGGTAGCAGAACTGTTGATCACATTGGTGTTCACGATGGACCCCAACGTCATAGTGATTGGTGGCGGCATGGCAAAAATCGCGGGCTTGGTGGACGATCTTAGCCGCGCCCTTAGCCGTGCCCAACTGGCGGGCTTTGCAATACCGGAACTGTTAATAGCACAAGGTGGCGACGCAAGCGGTGCGCGTGGTGCGGCTTATGCTGCCATTCAGGACAGAATGCATGTCTGATTCAAGCAGCTTCTGGATGTGCCCTGACCTGCTGTTTGACGGCACAGGGCTGTCAGCCAACATGGGCGTTCTAATTGAAAAAACCCGTGCGGTAGAAATACGTGCAAGCGCAGACATTGCGATAGGTGCGCCGCGCATTGATGTGCCGGGATTGGTTTGCCCCGGATTTCTGGACATGCAGGTGAACGGCGGTGGCGGTGTGTTGCTGAACACCACGCCAACCCTGGACGGAATGCTTGCAATTGCCGCCGCGCATAAACGGTTTGGCACAGTAGGACTGTTGCCCACGGTTATCACCGACAGGCCGGAGATATTGGCACAAGTGGCCCAAGCAGCCATCGCCGCAAAGGGCCAGCGGGGCATTTTAGGCCTGCATATCGAGGGGCCTCATATCGCGGTTGCCCGGCGCGGCACACATGCCGAAAACTGGGTGCGGCCAATGGATGCCACGACGATTGCCATTGTGAAAAACCTGCGGGCCGCAGGAATTACCGTGATGATCACTCTGGCACCGGAAGCAGCGACGAGTGCTCAAATTGCAGAGCTTGCGGCAACAGGTGCGGTGGTATCCCTTGGCCATACCGATACCACGGCTGAGAAAACCCGTTCTGCTTTGGCAGCGGGGGCCAGCTGTTTCACGCATTTGTTCAACGCGATGTCGCCAATGCTTGGCCGCGCGCCGGGCGTTGTCGGGGCTGCAATCAACTCTGATGCCTATAGCAGCGTCATCTGCGACGGCATTCATGTGGCCGATGAAATGGTCGGCCTTGCAATTCGGGCGCGGCCGCTGGCGGACAAGGTTTTTCTGGTGTCTGACGCAATGCCGACTGTAGGCGGATCAGACCGCTTTAATCTATATGGCAAAGAAATACGGCTGGAGGACGGGCGGTTGGTGAATGCGGAAGGGTCGTTGGCCGGGGCGCATATCACGATGGCGCAAAGTGTGGCGCGGTTGGTGAATGTGGTTGGGGTGGACCTGACCGTGGCGCTGCGTATGGCGGTAACGGTCCCCGCGCAAGTGATTGGCAGACCGGATCTGGCGCAGATTATAGGGCGGGATACGGCGGACTTACTGGTGCTGGACGAAAGCCTTGCTTTGGTTGGCACCTGTGCTGATCTGGGGCAGCAGCCATAGCGATTCTGGGGGCAGGTTGATGGGCAGGATTGCACCGATATCAAGCTGTGCTGCGTCATCAGGATTTACCGAAGCTTCCAGATTCACGCCACCCACGCAAAGGATCAGGCGGGTCTGGACCCCAAGGTAAGTGCGCTCCAACAAGGTGGCCTGCACCGTGTTGTGTTTTGCTGCACCGAGACGGATGTTTTCCGGCCGGATCGTCAGCGTTCCGGGGCCTTCGCGCAGATCGGCCTGCACCAAAAGCGCGCCGAGGGCAGAGCTGAAAGTACCGCCCTTGTTATGACCGGCAATGAAATTTACGCCTCCAAAGAAGCGGGCGATGGTTTGCGTGGCGGGGCGTTTGAAAAATGCGTCGGGCGGGCCGAATTGCTGCAGGCGACCGTCAAGGATCAGGGCAATCTGGTCGGCCAGAACAACGGCTTCTTCCTGATCATGCGTGACAAAAATGGTGGTGATGCCGGTTGTGCGCTGCAGGCTGCGGATCAGGTCGCGCATTTCGGCGCGTAGGGTTGTGTCTAGGTTTGACAGAGGTTCATCCAGCAGCAGAAGGCGGGGTCTTAAGATCAGTGCGCGGGCAAGGGCCACGCGCTGGGCCTGACCGCCGGACAGTTGCGACGGGCGGCGAGGGCCAATGTTTGGCAGCTGAATGAGGGTAAGCATTTCGGCCACCCTTGCGGCGATGTCTGCCTTGGGCAGATGACGCATGGACAGGCCAAAGCCAATATTTTCGGCCACGGTCATATGGGGAAACAGCAGCGGGTTCTGAAACACCATCACCGCCCCGCGCCTGTCCGGTGATTGCGACAGAATGGAGGTGCCATCCAAGCGTACATCGCCCGATGTTGGGGCCAGCAATCCTGCGATGATTTTAAGCGCGGTTGTCTTGCCACAGCCAGAGGGCCCGAGCAGCGCCGTCAAACTGCCGGATGGAATATCGAGCGTCAGATTGTTCAGGGCCGGCTGGGGCGCGCTGGGGTAGGTTTTGCTGAGGTCAGTTATCGATAGGTGCGTCATTGGCCGAATCCGGTAATCGCAGAACTGCGCCCGGTCAGATGGCGGGCGGTCAGGATAAGGATCAAAACGCCGGGCAGGATATAGATCATGCCGATTGCGCCGGTGATGTCATTTCGCCCGGAGGTGGCGAATTGAAACAGCAGTAGCGGCAGGGTTTGCACGCGCCCGCCGCCGATGACGAGGGTCAGGATATATTGGCTCCACGATACCAGAAAGGTGAACATCGCCCCAACGATGATACCCGGCAGAATGGCAGGCAGGGTGATGTGGCGGAAAACCTGGCCTGGCGATGCGCCAAGGCTGCGGGCCTGATCTTCAACCTGCGGATCGTAAGCGGCAAAGATGCCTGACATGACCAGCACCATATAGGGCAGGGTCGGGATCAGGTGCACCAGAACCACGCCAGTGACGGTATTGTTCAGGTGCAGGCCGATGAACACCGATTGCAGACCCATGGCCACGGCAATGCCCGGCATGATGATCGGGGCCAAGATGATCAGTTCAATCAAGGTTTTGCCGCGAAATTTGTATTGGCCCAAGGCACGACCTGCAGGTACGCCAAGCAAAACAGACAGCGCTGTTGCTGCCAAGGCGATGCCAGTGGTTAACCCAAGGCTGTGCAACACGCCCGATTGTGGTGACAGGGCAAAGGCCCATGGTTGCAGGGTCCAGTTTTGCGGCAAAAGGTTTGGAAAGGTCCAGCCACGCGCGAAAGACCAGATCGCAAGCGGGACCAGCGGCAGGACAAGCCATGAGATCAGCACTATCGCAGCCATGCGGCGTAGATGGGCCATGGGCTAGCCGCGCCGTTTGTTGCGCAGAGCGCGGGTATAAAGGGCGATCATGATGGCGGAAACCGCGGCTATCAGCATGGCAAGAGCCATGGCTTGCGGGTGGCTGGCAAGATTCACATCAGTGAAGCCACGGTAGGCCATCAAGGGCAAGGTTTGCGGCGCGCTGGCCCCCAGCAGTGCCGGGATTTCATAGGCACCAAAGGTGAAGGCAAAAACGATGGCCGATGCCGACAAAAGCCCCGGCATGATTTGCGGCAACAGCACGTGGCGAAACGCTTGCCATCGGCTGGCACCAAGCGTGCGGGCGACGCTTTCATGATCATTGCCAAGGGTTTGCATATTGGCAAGCGTGATGACCGTGATGAACGGCAGTTCTTTCCAGACATAGGTGGCGATGATGCCGATAGCATAGGGATCAAAGACTATGGCGGGGAAATCGGCAGGTTTGGTGATAAGGCCAACACCGTAGGCCATGCGCGCAAAGCTGCCCGATTGTGAAAAAAGGTAAAGGATGCCGATGGCCCCCACCAGATGCGGGATGGTCAGGTTCAAATGCACCAGAAAGCTGGCAATTGCGCGGCCCCGAAAGCTGCGGCGCAAAAGCAGCGCTGTGGCCACCGCCAACACAGATGCGATCAGGGTTGAGGTGGCGGCAATATAAAGGGTCAGGGCAAGGGATCGGTAAACCTGCGGTGAGGCGAGGACGCTGCGATAAGCGTCAAGGTTTGGGTCATTCATCCCGATGATCGGCATGTAGTTGAAAGACCGAAGCAGGCTGAACCCTAGGCCGCCGAAGAACAGCACGCCAATCACCGTTAAGGCAGGAGTCAGAAGCAGGGTGATTTTCAGGCGGTCCTGCATTCTGGCGTGTCCTTAGACGGGGTTATTGGCCTACGTTTTCGATCCAACCCTGTTCGATGGCGGAAATCCAGTCTGCTTGCAGTTCGGGCAGGGCAGATTTGCCCAGGTCTTCCATCGACACAACGGATGGAAGCTGGGTGATGCTGGCAAACTTGGCTTGGTCTTCCGGTTTGGTACGGGCAATTTCTATTGCGGGCGCTGCCCCCCATGCGGCGGGCATGGCTTTTTCAACTTGGGCGGGGCCGGATAGCAGTAGGTTTTGCAGCACCATAGCAGCGGCTTTGTTGGGCGAATTGAATGGAATGGCGGTGTAATTGGTGTTGCTGATGGTGCCATCGGTCAGGCCGTAGGAGCGCACGGTTTCGGGGAAGCTGCCGTTTTGTACGGCCAAGCCAAATTGCGATGCATCGTAGTTGAAGGTTATCGACACTTCTTTGTTGGCAAACAACTGATCAAGGGCAGTGATCGAGGTGGGGTAGGTATCGCCTTTGCGCCAAAGATAGGGTTCCAGATCATTCAGGATCGCCCATGTTTTGCTGGCAGCCGCGTCATATTTTGTCTGATCAAAGCGGCCGAGCAGGTTTTCAGCGCCCCCGGCAGCATAGTAGAATACATGCCGCACAAAGACCCCACCGTTGAAATCGGGCGCAGCGGGGTAGGTGAACTGGCCGGGGTTGGCCTTGATCCATGCGATCAGATCAGGGATGGATTTAGGCGGATTTGGCAGGGTGGCGCTGTCATGGGCAAATGCGAATTGCGCTTTTGACCAAGGCACTTCGCAGCCCGCGACAGGCACGCCGAAATCATTGGCGATGGCAGGATTATTCCAGTTGATCAGCGCGTTGTTGGGCAGTGCATCGGTATAGCCGCACCAGACCATATCGCCCTGCCGCAGGGTGCGAAAGTTTTCGCCGTTGATCCAGATCATATCAACTGCGCCTTTATTGCTGACGCCGGCCTGCTTTTCGCCCAGCACAATATTTACCGCCTCGGCCGTATCGGTGATGCCCACGCGGTTCAGGGTGATGCCGTAATCAGCCATCAAAATTCCGCCGATATAGCCTGAGACGTATTGGTTGATGCTGTCCGACCCACC
>JACMNW010000179.1 GCA_014378345.1 Pseudorhodobacter sp.
AAGAATTCCTTTGCGCAGGCGATGGCAACGGGCGGCGACGGGCCGGAGGATTACGTACCGCATCTTGCTGATTTTGTTGCAAGAAATAATGGGGTATCGTGATTTGTGGTTCTGCCGGTAAGAAATAGCCGCCCCTAAAAGCGGCTATTCTTAATTGGGTCAGGCGGCTTTTCGCTGTACCAAAACCCGCGCCATGGTTTCCCCCATCGACGATGGGTTCGGGGCCACGGTGATGCCTGCAGCCGTCAAGATTTCCACCTTTTCCTGCGCAGACTCGCCAAAGGCCGAAATAATCGCCCCCGCGTGACCCATCTTGCGGCCCTTGGGGGCGGACAGGCCTGCAATGTAGGCGACCACCGGCTTGGTCATGTGGACGCTGGCCCAAGCGGCGGCCTCAGCTTCCTGCGGGCCACCGATTTCACCGATCAGCATTACCGCGTCGGTATCGGGATCATTTTCGAACAGTTGCAGAATGTCCTTGAAGGAAGATCCATTGATCGGGTCGCCGCCGATCCCAACAGAGGTGGATACGCCAATGCCAAGTGCCTTCATTTGGGACGCCGCTTCATACCCCAGCGTGCCGGAACGGCCCACAATGCCAATACGCCCGGCCATATAAATATGCGGCGGCATGATGCCCATAAAGCCGTGGCCGGGGCTGATGATGCCTGCGCAATTTGGCCCGATCAGGCGCATTTTACGCTCCACCGGGTAGCGCATGAGGAAACGTTTGACCTTCATCATATCCTGACTGGGGATGCCGTCGGTCACGCAAACGGCGGTTTTGATGCCAGCGTCGGCGGCTTCCATGGTGGCGTCGGCCGCAAAAGGCGGTGGCACGAACACAAGGCTGGCTTCGGCCCCGGTCGCCTCCACGGCCTCGCGCACGGTGTTGAACAGCGGGCGGTCCAGGTGATGCTCACCTCCCTTGCCGGGGGTGACGCCGCCGACAACATTGGTGCCATACTTTATCATGTCAGCGGCATGGAATGCGCCGATGCGGCCTGACATACCCTGCACGATGACGGGGGTGGTTTTAGTGATCAGAATTGCCATTTTCGGTACCCCTTATGCTGCGGCTTTGTTGCGGGCGGCAACGGATTTTGCCGCAGCCTCGGCCAGTGTTTCGGCGGTGATCAGTGGCAGGCCGGAGGCGCCGATGATGGCATTGCCTTCATCCACATTGGTGCCCGCAAGCCGCACAATCACTGGAATCTTCAAGCCAACCTCTTGATATGCTTGCACAACGCCTTGGGCGACCCAATCGCAGCGGTTGATGCCTGCAAAGATGTTGACCAAAATCACCGATACTTTCGGGTCAGTCAGCACGGTGCGAAAGGCGCGCACCACGCGTTCAGGCGACGCACCGCCGCCGATATCAAGAAAATTTGCAGGCTCGCCGCCCGCAAGTTTGATCATATCCATCGTGGCCATCGCAAGGCCTGCGCCGTTGATGATACAGCCGATATCGCCGTCAAGGCCGACATAGGCCAATCCATGGTCGCCAGCCGTGCTTTCGCGCGGGTCTTCCTGGCTGCGGTCGCGCAATTCGGCCACTTCGGGGCGGCGAAACAGAGCATTGGTATCAAACGACATTTTGGCATCAAGGGCAATCAGATCGCCAGTGCCGGTGATGACCAGCGGATTAATTTCCACCATAACAGCATCAAGATCACGGTAGGCGCGGTAGCAGGCGCGCAGGATATTGACCATTTGCGCGATTTGGCCGCCCTTCAGACCAAGCTGAAACGCCAGTTCGCGCGCTTGAAATTCCGACAGGCCAACGGCCGGATCGATGGTCATGCGGCGCAGCGAATTGGGGTCAGATTCCGCCAGATCTTCAATCTCCATTCCGCCATGGGCGGAGGCGACGATCATGATGCGTTCAGACTTGCGGTCCAGCACGAAGCCCAGATACATTTCTTGTTTGATGTCGGAGGCACCTTCCACCCAAACGCGGTATACGCCTTTGCCATTGGCATCGGTTTGCTTTGTAACAAGTTGTTTTCCAAACAAAGTTGCCGCGAAGGTTTGCACTTCGTCCGCCGTACGGCAGAGCTTAACCCCACCAGCAGCGCCCCTGCCGCCGGAGTGAATTTGCGCCTTTACCACCCATGCAGCCCCCCCCAATTCGCGGGCGCGGTAGCCTGCTTGTTCGGGGCTGTAGGCCAATCCGCCGCGTGGCACTGGCACGCCGAAACGCGCAAGGATATCTTTGGCCTGGTATTCGTGAATGTCCATCTTTGCCCCCCTTTTAGGTTGATTTTGCAGCAATGGCGTCAGCCTGCACCAGCACATTCCGCGCCTTTTTTCACGAGGCGGCGTCAATCATTTTGCCGTCTAAGGATGCTACCCCCAGACCCTTTGCTTCGGCTTTGCGCAACTCGTCAATAATGCGGTGAGCGCGGGCGATTTCGGCTTCGGGCGGGGAAAAAATCTCGTTCGCAAGCGCCACTTGGCTTGGATGGATGGCCCATTTGCCTTCACATCCCAGTGCTGCCGCGCGGCGGGCGCCGTCTTTGTAACCTTCGGGATCAGAAAAATCGCCAAACGGGCCGTCGATGGCACGCAACCCATAGGCGCGGCAGGCGACAACCATCCTAGATATAGCGGCGTGCCATTGATCGCCGGGGTAATGCGGATTTAACCCGCCGATGTTTGTGGTGCGCGAGCGCATGGAGGCGGCATAGTCCGCCACGCCAAAATGCAGGGCTTCCAGACGGCCACCGAATTGCGCGATAGCCTCCACATTGGCCATGCCGAGGGCAGTTTCAATCAGCGCCTCCAGCATCACTTTGGTCTTGTAGCCACGCCCCTGTTCAATCTGGTTGACCAACGCCTCGACCATGTACAGATCGGCTGGCACGCCGACCTTTGGCACCAGTAGCGTATGCACCTTGTCGCCAGCTTGTTCCATGATATCTACAACATCGCGGTACATGTAATGGGTATCTAACCCATTGATGCGAATAGAAACAGTTTTCCCTTTGCCCGCCCAATCAATATCATTCAACGCCTGCACGGCGTTCTTGCGGGCTTGTTCCTTTTCGGGGGGGGCAACGGCATCTTCCAGATCAAGAAACACGTAATCTGCAGGGCCATCCGCAGCCTTGTCTATCATCGAAGTGTTCGATGCGGGCACGGCCAATTCAGAGCGTTGCAAACGCTGGCGACGCAGGGGGTATAGGGTGTGGCTCATGTATGTTTCCTGTGCTTTTTCTGTGCTTTTTCCGTGCCACATTTTGGCGCAGCGTGCTTTATCAGTTTAGACCAATAGGCACGCTTCTTTCACGCTCAATTTCGGTATCCCTCCATCCTCATGTCAAACTTGCCGCGTTGTGCAAAATGAAACCGGGTTGCGCTGTAACTGCGAGAATTTACAGAATGCAATTTTTGTAATATTGTAAACATAACGAAACAGAAATGTGTGCGGCGGTATGCAGAAAACGTTCATTGGCCCCCATCTGCGCCGCCTGCGGTTGGAGCGGGGCGAGACGCAAGGGGCTATGGCCCGCGCGCTTGGCATATCATCGGCCTATGTGAATTTGCTGGAAAACAATCAACGGTCGGTTTCCGTCGCGGTGATGTTGCGGCTGTTTGATGCTTACGGCGTGGATTGGCGCGATATTGCCGATGATGATGGGGCGGCACAACTGGCCGATCTGCGCGCTTCGGTGCAAGATCCGATTTTTGATGCGGACCGCCCTGATCTGCAGGATTTACGCGCGGCATTGGTGCATAGCCCCGGTTTGGCGGGGGCCTTTTTACGGCTGCACCGGGCATACCTTGCAGCGACGGATCAGTTGTTAAGTGTGGCTGAAAGTGCGGGGGCAGTGCTGGCAACTTCGCCCGAGGCGGCGGTGCACAATTTCTTTCGGCGCAACCGCAATCATTTTCGCGATCTTGAAGACGTGGCCGAAGAATTCTGGGGCGAGGGCGGCGTTGCGAGTGACGAGGTTTATGCTGCGCTGAAGCACCGCTTACGCAGCCGCCTTGGTATAACGGTGCGGCTGGTTCGGGTGGCTGATCTGCCCGGTGCGTTGCGCCAGTATGATGAGACAGGCCGCGAAATTTTGCTGTCAGAGGCGTTGGATCATACCAACCGTACATTTCAGCTGGTACATATGACCGGGCTGTTGGAACAAAGCGCACTGTTTGATGCTTTGATCGGCGGGTCGGGTATAACCGAGCCGCGCGCGACGGCGCGGTTGCGGGTAGAACTGGCCAATTATTTCGCCGCCGCCGTGTTGATGCCCTATGCCGCCTTTCTGGCCGAAGCACGGGCATCGAAATACGATCTGGATCATCTGGCCACGCGCTTTGGCGTCAGCTTTGAGCAGGCCTGCCACCGGGCCACCACCTTGCAACGGGAAGGCGCGCAGGGGGTGCCGTTTTTCTTTATGCGCATTGATAAGGGTGGCAACGTTTCCAAGCGTTTTAACGCGACCGGGTTTCATCTGGCCGAATATGGCGGGGCCTGCCCCCGGCTGGAGGTGCATACATCGTTTCGCACGCCGGGGCGAATTGTGCCGCAGTTTGTGGAAATGCCGGACGCAAGCCAATATTTCGTATTTTCCCGCACGGTGGACCGCCCGACGTTTGAACGCCACGCACAGGACAACCGCCTTGCTGTGGCAATGGGCTGCACGATTGATCATGCGGTTGAAATTGGTTACGCCGAGGCGTTCGCCGTGACCGCTGCACGGATGACGCAAATTGGCATCAACTGCCGCATCTGCCCGCGCGCGAATTGCGATCAACGCGCGCATCAAGCGGCGATTTTGACCGAACCCGTGGATGCAAGACGGCGTGGCGCCACGCGGTTTGACGGGTAAATTTGGCGCTTGGCCGCGAAAAACATGGGGCGGCGGATTTGATGATCCTTTGCCCAAACCGAGAAAATAGTTTCAGGCGACCTTTGCGTGAAGAAATTGTTACAAACCGCCGATACATGGGCTTGCAAGAATCCTTTTTGGGCCGTTAGCTGACTGTCATAATTCCGCGTCTTGTGTGGCGGGCAGGCAAGCACCACGGCAAGGCCAAGCGGGGCAAACACGTTTTAACCGGGAGACTTCAAATGACGTCAAGAAAAACACTCGCTACCACTGTCAGCATTGTGGCCATGCTTTCTGCGACAATCGCGCAGGCTGATGCGATGGCCGATCTGGTAGCCGCGGCAACAACCGAAGGCCAGTTGACCACAATTGCATTACCGCATGATTGGTGTGGATACGGTGCCGTAATAGAGGGCTTCAAGGCCAAATATTCGGGCATCACCGTGAACGAATTGAACCCAGACGCAGGGTCAGCGGATGAAGTAGAGGCGACCAAGGCCAACAAGGACAACAAAGGCCCGCAAGCGCCCGATGTTATTGACGTAGGTTTGGCTTACGGGCCATCGTCGAAGGCCGAAGGTCTGACCCAGCCGTATAAAGTGGCAACATGGGACGAGATTCCAGACAATATCAAGGATGCCGAAGGCCACTGGTATGGCGACTATTACGGCGTGATGTCGTTCCTTGTGAACAAAGACCTTGTGGCCAACACTCCCGCCGATTGGGCTGATTTGATGAAGCCGGAATATGCAGGCCAAGTGGCGCTTGCGGGCGATCCGCGCGCCTCAAACCAAGCCATTCTTGCCGTGCATGCGGCAGGTCTTGGTGCAGGTTCCGCGGCGGGTGACGCCGCAGGAAAGGCCGGGCTTGATTACTTTGCAGCGCTGAACAAAGCAGGCAATTTCGTGCCGGTCATTGGCAAGGCAGGCACACTGGCACAGGGCACCACACCAATCGTCGTGATGTGGGATTACAATGCGCTGGCGGCACGCGACACGCTGGCAGGCAACCCACCGGTCGAAGTTGTGGTTCCCGCGACGGGCATTCAGGCGGGCGTTTATGTGCAGGCTATTTCGGCTTATGCACCGCATCCAAGTGCTGCGAAGCTTTGGATGGAATACCTGTATTCCGACGAAGGACAGCTTTTGTGGCTGAAAGGCTACTGCCACCCCGCGCGTTTCAACGCGATGGTTGCAGCGGGCAAAGTGCCACAGGAACTGATCGACGCATTGCCACCTGCGGCATCCTACAACGCCGCCTACTTTCCAACGCTGGAAGAGGTAGATGCCAATAAGAAAGCCGTTGTTGACGGCTGGGATGCGACTGTTGGT
>JACMNW010000180.1 GCA_014378345.1 Pseudorhodobacter sp.
CTGCGATCAGTGCTGTTTCGAACCGCTGACCATAATATCGAACCGGTGACACTGGTCGAGGCGTCAGAAGTGATCATCACGGACCTGTTGGAAGCCTTTGCCAACACACCCCGTCTGGCTACGGCCGTTCTATGGGCCGCGTCGCGTGACGAGGCGATGGTGGTCGAACATCTGGTGGGAATTGGACGGCGCAACGCCTTGGAACGCATGGCGCATTATTTGCTTGAGTTTGGCGCAAGACTGAAACTGGTGGGGTTAAGCACAAAAGAGGGGTACGACTGCCCGCTGTCGCAAGACATGCTGGCAGATGCGCTTGGACTCAGCGCGGTGCACGTGAACCGGGTATTGCGCCAGTTACGCGAGAGCGGGCTTTTAACCTTTCAAAAGGGTCACGTGACCTTTGACGACTTCGATGGGCTGGTGGCTTTGGCCGATTTTGACAAGGACTATCTGGATCATGACGGACCTCTGTTACGGTGATCAGGCCGCCGTAAGCCCACCATCCACCGTGTAAAATGCGCCGTTGACATAGCCCGAGTCGTCCGACGCCAGAAACGCCACCACGCCCGCCACTTCGCCAGCTGTGCCATAGCGCAGCATCGGAACCTTGGCGGCAATGCCTGCATGCACCGCTGCCGCTGCATCGGCACCAAGGCCTTTTTCGATAGACGCCATCATGCGGCTTTCAATCGGGCCCGGATTGATACAGTTCACGCGAATGCCATGCGCGCCCCATTCGACTGCTGCCGTCTGCGTCAACCCCACAACAGCGTGTTTGCTGGCCACATAGGCGCACATGCCCGCCGATCCGATCAGCCCAGCCACGCTGGACGAATTGATAATACTGCCACAACCGGCCTTGACCATCACGGGAATGACCAGTTTCAAGCCCAGAAAGACGCCAATCACATTGACTTCGATCACCTTGCGAAAAACATCCAGCGGAAAATCGGGGATCGGCGCGGCCGTCCCCTCGATCCCGGCATTGTTGAAAAAGATGTCGATTTTACCGAAGGTCTTCACCGTAGACGCAACACAGCCGGAATAAGAGGCTTCATCTGTTACATCGCCCTCCAGCACCAGCAACCGTTTGGTATCCGGGATTGCCTTGCGCAGGGCCGTGAAATCCGCCCCCTTCACATCCATTGCCGCGATGCTTGCGCCGCGTTCAGCCAGAACTGTTGCCGTAGCCATGCCGATGGCCCCTGCGGCCCCCGTTATCAGTGCTATCTTTTCATGCAGTGGCGTATCCATCTGTTTTCCTTTTTTTGGCTTTGGTGTGACTATCCCGGATTGGCGGGACGTTATGGTGTTGACGGACTGTCGCGCGGCCGGGTCGGGGGCGCATTGATGCAGATTAATCCTGCTGCGGTTGCGCATACTTTGCGCGGGTTTCCGCCACATCCAGCCTGATCTGCGTGCCGGCCCGCCCTTCCAGAATTGCGCGGGCATCTTGCAGTGTGCCGATCCCCGCCAACGCCCCACCTGCCCGCACAAAGGCGTTCGCCGCTGCGATTTTCGGACCCATGGACCCAGCCGCAAAGGTCATCATATCCAGCGTGTCGGGCGTGGTGTTTCTTATTGCAGCTTCGGTGGGTGTGCCAAAGTCGCGCATCACTGCAGCCACATCAGTCAGCATCAACAGCGCATCAGCCTTTAGATCTTGCGCCAAGAGGGCCGCGGTGCGGTCCTTGTCGATAACCGCCTCTACCCCTTCCATGCCGCCCATATCATTGCGGACAACGGGAATGCCGCCGCCACCCGCACAGATGACGCAGACACCCGCTTCGACCAACAATTTGATCGCCGCCAACCCCAGAATGCGCTGCGGAAGCGGTGATGGGACCACCCTTCTAAGGCCGCCTTTGGGTTCTGACACCATCGACCAAGTGTGTTCGGCGCGCACCAGTTTGGCCTCTTCCGCTGTATAGACGGGGCCGATAGGCTTGGTCGGCTGATCAAAGGCCGGGTCTTGGCGGTTCACTTCTACCCGTGTAAGCAGCGTGGCGCATTCCACCCCCGCTGGCAGCGCATTCATCAATTCCTGTTCGATCAGATAGCCGATCATGCCTTCGGTTTCGGCACCCAGCACATCAAGCGGCCATAGGGTCTGCGGCGCATAAGACGCGGCTTGCAGGGCCAGTAACCCAACCTGCGGCCCGTTGCCATGCGCGACGATGATCTGATGAGCCCGTGCCAGATCAGCCAAAGCCACCGCAGCAATGCGCACATTTGTGCGTTGCGCGTCATAAGTCATCGGCTCGCCGCGTTTCAACAAGGCATTGCCACCAAGGGCCACCACAATCCGCATGTTCAAGCTCCTCCCATCTTATTGACCAAGCGTGGCGACAAGCACCGCTTTGATCGTGTGCATCCGGTTTTCGGCTTGGTCGAATACAACCGATGCGGCAGATTCAAACACGTCGTCAGTGACTTCCATGCAGTCGATGCCGAACTTCTGGAACGTGGCCTCGCCCACTTCGGTATCGCGATTATGAAAGGCGGGCAGGCAATGCATGAATTTGGCATGGGGATTGCCGGTGGCGGTCATGACTGCGGCGGTCACGCGGTAGGGCGTGAGCAGTTTGATACGCTCCTCCCAGACTGAGTCCGGCTCGCCCATCGACACCCAGACATCGGTGTAGACATAGTCGCAGCCCTTCGCCGCAACCTCAGGGTCGGTCGTCAGCGTGATCTGCCCACCATTGGTTTGCGCCAGCCCTTTGCAGCGGGTGACAAGCGCGGTATCGGGCCACAGGCTTTTTGGCGCACATAGCCGGATATCCATCCCGATCAGTGCGGCCCCCACCATCAGCGACGCCGCCATATTGCCACTGGCATCGCCGAGGAAGCAAAAAGCGATGTCGGACAGATGTTTATGGGTGTACTCGTGCATGGTCAGCAGATCAGCCAGCACCTGCGTCGGGTGAAAATCATCGGTCAACCCGTTGTAGACCGGCACGCCCGAGAATGCCGCCAGCGTTTCCGCATCGGTTTGGGCAAATCCCCGATACTCGATTGCGTCGTAAAACCGGCCCAGGACCCGGGCAGTATCCTTCATGGTTTCCTTATGGCCGATATGGCTGCCCGACGGGCCGATATACGTGACATGCGCGCCCTGATCGAAGGCTGCCACTTCAAAGCCACTGCGCGTTCGTGTGCTGTCCTTCTCAAAGATCAGCGCGATGGTCTTGCCACGCAGGCGTTGCCGTTCGGTGCCCGCGGCTTTCGCCTCTTTCAGGCTGCCCGCAAGGCGCAGCAGAAAACGGATTTCGGCGGGGGTGAAGTCAAGCAGTTTAAGGAAACTGCGGCCATGCAAGTTGATGGGCATCATCTTCTCCTAAATCGCATCACGTATCAACGGGCAAGTCATGCAGTGCGACCCGCCCCGACCACGGCCCAGTTCAGCGCCGGGGATGGTGATGACTTCGACCCCGGCCTTGCGCAAAAGGGTGTTGGAATGGGTGTTACGTTCATACCCCACCACGACGCCGGGGCTGATGCACAGAAGGTTATTGGCATCATCCCACTGTTCGCGCTGCGCCTCATAGGCATCGCCGCCCGTCGGCACTGTGCGCAGCGCCTTCAGCCCCAAAGCCTCGGCCACCACGGCAAGAAACGGGTGGGTTTCCTCAGTCACATCCATTTTGCCAGCCTTGCCGGGACGCAAGGAATAGGTCTTCATCGCGTCGGTCACTTCGGCAAAGACCGTCACCAGATCGCGGTCGCAAAAGGTGAAAACGGTATCCAGATGCATGGCCGACCGGTTGCGCGGAAACTGGCAAGCGATGACCCGGGATGCAGCTTTTGCGGCAAACAGCGCGCGCGCCACCTGCCCCACCGCCTGCGGTGTCGTGCGCTCGCCCATACCGATCAGCACCACGCCATTGCCGATGGGCATCACGTCGCCGCCTTCAAGCGTGGCCGCGCCGTGATCGACCAACGGATCACCCCACCAGATCGGAAACCCTGCATCGCGGAAATCCGGATGGAATTTGTAGATCGCGGCAAGGTTCAGCGTCTCCAATCGCCGCGCTGCCCAATGCATCGGGTTCAGTGTGACCCCGCCGTAAATCCAACAGGTCGTATCGCGGGTGAAGATGTGGTTGGGCATCGGTGGCAGCACGAAATCCTCTGGCCGCAGCATCGGGATTAACACACCAGCGCGGGGGATCGGCAATTCAGCGCGGTTCATGCCGCCGATCAGGACGCCCGACAAGGGCTCGGCGTCCATCTCCATCAAGCAAGCAAGCAAGTCATCTGACAGGCCCACCCCCACCGAATTGTCGTTGATCCGCGCCGAAAGCAGCCAGCGGCGCGCGGCCATGTCACGCAGCGTTTCCTCCAGCAGCTGCCGCAGAAAGACCACCTCGACGCCGCGTTCGCGCAGCATGTCGGTGAAAGTCAGATGTTCGATGCGCGCCTGTTTCACCCAGATCACATCGTCAAACAGCAGCGCCTCGCGGTTCTCCGGCGTCAGCCTTGCCATCTCCAGCCCGGGCCTGTGAACCATTACGCGGCGCAGAGTGCCCGCCTCGGAATGAACGCCATAAGTCGGGGTCATTTGCGGTTCCTATGCTGTAAGGACGGCGGTGCTGAGGGAGGCCATGATAATGACGGTGAGGGCCAAAAGCAGCGGCCAGATGAACCGCAGCCACCGCTCGTAAGGCACCCGGCCAATGGCAAGGCCACCCATGACGACGGCAGATGTCGGGGTGATCAGGTTAACGATGCCGCTGGCGGTGGCAAAGGCGGTGACGACCAAAGGCCGCTCAACGCCTGCGAAATCGGCAACCGGGGCAAGGATTGGCATCGACAGCACGGCAAGCCCCGAAGTTGAGGGCACAAGGAAGGACATGCCAACCTCGATCCAGTAGATCACGTTGATGAACGCCACCTTCGGCAAACCGGCCACCGATGTTTCGGCGCTGTGCAAAATGGTATCGGTAATAAGGCCCGCATCCATTACCACAACGATGCCGCGCGCCAGACCGATGATCAGGGCCACGCCCAACAAATCGCGCGCGCCAGTCAGAAACGCCTCAACCAGCCGGGTCTCGCCCAGCCGGGCAATCAGGCCGATGATGATTGCGGCCACCAAAAACAGCCCGGACATCTGCGCCATCCACCAGCCTTGGCTGGACACGCCCCAGATCATCACGGCAAAAGTCAGCCCAAACAGCCCCAACACC
>JACMNW010000181.1 GCA_014378345.1 Pseudorhodobacter sp.
TACGAAATTCGATGTCCGTCGAAACACTTCGTCCCGGCTTGCCTGATTGTTGATTGAACGCTGACATTGGCTGCAAATCCGACCAACGCGCGGCTGACGTATGCGAGCGGCAAGACAGGCAAGCGCGGCCCAACCTTACGCAATTCGAATCACTTTTCAGCAGTATTGCGCAGCGCGAAGTGAATTCCCTTTAAATTGCTGATTTTTTCATCACTTTGTTAACGGGATACCGTAAAGGTAAGGCCAGACGTGCCAAGCGTACGAGCGTCCATGGGAGAACGGGAATGCAAGTTAACGGTGAGCCAAGCTTTCGGGAATCGGTCGATTTGATGTTCAACCGCGCCGTGTCTTTGATGGATCTTAGCCCCGGTCTGGAACAAAAGATCAGGGTTTGCAATTCCACCTATACCGTGCGCTTTGGCGTGCGTTTGCGCGGCAAGCTCGAAACCTTTACCGGCTACCGGTCGGTGCATTCCGAACATATGGAACCGGTCAAAGGCGGCATCCGCTATGCGATGAGCGTGAACCAGGATGAGGTAGAGGCGCTGGCTGCCCTGATGACCTATAAATGCGCGCTGGTTGAAACGCCGTTTGGTGGCTCCAAGGGTGGATTGTGCATTGATCCGCGCGCGTGGGATGAACATGAACTGGAACAGATCACCCGCCGTTTCGCCTATGAACTGATCAAGCGCGATCTGATTCACCCAGCGCAAAATGTACCCGCCCCGGATATGGGCACGGGGGAGCGTGAAATGGCGTGGATCGCCGATCAATACGCCCGCATGAACACGACAGACATCAACGCCAAAGCCTGTGTCACCGGCAAACCGCCGCATGCGGGCGGAATCCAAGGCCGGGTGGAGGCGACTGGGCGTGGCGTACAATACGCTTTACGTGAATTTTTCCGCCACAAGGAAGATGCGGCGAAGGCGGGCCTGTCCGGCGATCTGGATGGCAAGCACGTTATCGTGCAGGGCTTGGGCAATGTGGGCTACCACGCAGCCAAATTCCTGTCCGAAGAAGATGGCTGCAAGGTGATTGCAATTATAGAGCGTGACGGCGGCTTGGTAAATGAAAACGGCTTGGATATCGAAGCAATCCGCCAGCATTTGAATGCCAATCAAGGGTCAGTCAAAGGCTTTGTCGGTGGCACCTATATAGAAGATGGGGCCAGCCTGTTGGAAATGGCCTGTGACATTCTGATCCCGGCAGCACTTGAAGGTGTAATCCACAAAGAAAACGCGCCACGCATCAAGGCCCCCCTGATCATCGAGGCGGCAAATGGCCCGATCACCTTTGGCGGTGATGAAATTCTGCGCAAAAAGGGCACTATTATCGTGCCCGATATGTATGCAAACGCAGGTGGTGTGACGGTGTCTTATTTCGAATGGGTGAAAAACCTGTCTCATATCCGCTTTGGCCGTATGCAACGCCGCGCCGAAGAGGCCCGCCATATTCTGCTGGTGGACGAACTGGAACGCCTATCATCCGAAAAAGGCGTAAGCTGGACGATGTCACCCGGTTTCAAAGAACGCTATCTGCGCGGTGCGGGCGAATTGGAATTGGTGCGGTCCGGCCTCGATGACACCATGCGCGGGGCCTACCAAGCCATGCGTGAAGTGTGGCATTCCCGCCCCGAAGTCGAAGATCTGCGGGTTGCGGCCTATTTGGTGTCTATCGGGCGTATCGCGCAAACCTATCAGACCAAGGGGCTGTAATCGACGGGGCGGCTCTTGTCACTTTGTCGGGCGCTGGAAAATGCTGCTTGAAATACGGGCACCTGTAGATGCCGACTTTTTGCGGCGCGCGGCAAAAGCTGATCTGAAATTTGCATCAACCGGCAAAGTAACTGTGCATAAATTTGCAGCCGGTCACAGGTATCTTAGCTATTCGCAACAAGACGTCACCGAACAAAACGCGATACTGACCCAGTTTGTTGATGCAAATCACCCGGCCCTTATCGCCGCCGTGGTGGCCCATGCGCGCAGGCTGAACACCTTTATGTGTGTACGCCACCTGTCGTATGACAGCTATGCGCCGGGTGATTTCGCGCGGCAGAACGCGGCACGCAAAGGCCCGTTGATGCCCGAAACTATACCTCTTGGGTCTGGAGCAGTTCTTCACCATAGGTTCACGCATTCAGCACTTGATTGGAAAGACCGCCCAAAACGCGGGGTTCTGTGGACCAATCAAAACCCATATCCCCGTATTTTGTTACCCTATACAGGCGGGTCACGCGTCGCGTTAAAGTTCAGCATGTTCCACACAGACCGTGCTGCCGGGACACGCCATTCCATTTTCTTGCAATGGTGTGTCCGGGCTGGCCGTTCCGGTAATGTCGCGGCGAAGTGCCAAATATTGGCGTGCTACATGCCGCACGGTGATTGATCTGATGATGGATGCACCCTCGGTGATCGAAACTCGCTTGAACGCCAACCAAACCCCGTCAGATCAGCAACGCGGCGCCGGATTTGGCCCAATCGGTTTGGTGCCGGCTTTCGGTGGGTCGGGTATTTTTCGATGGTTGAAATGGTGTTTGCCGCAAATCAAACTTGCAATTTGGCGGTATCGCCTCAGATACCCCGACGGAAAATGTCGTCTTTGGCCACGGCATGTCGGGGTCGGTGTTGCATCAGGTTGCACGATAAGGTTTGGTGCAAATCAAAAGGCAAGGCTACATCGATGCGCTATTCAGGTCTGAAAGTTATCACCCAAGGCCTGTTTGGCAACAAAGGCTGGACGCCAGCTTGGCGAAACCCGGCCCCCAAGGCAGATTATGATGCCATCATCATCGGCGGCGGCGGTCACGGGCTTGCAACCGCGTTTTACCTTGCCAAAAACCATGGCCTGACCAACATCGCCGTGCTGGAAAAATCCCATATCGGTTCGGGTAACATCGGGCGCAACACCACCATCGTGCGCGCCAATTACTTTCTGCCCGGCAATTCCGAATTCTATTCGCATTCCCTGAAGCTGTGGGAAGGAATGGAGGCGGAACTTAACTACAACGTCATGCATTCTCAACGCGGCCTGATCAACCTGTTCCATTCCGATGGTCAGCGTGATGCTTTTGTGCGGCGCGGCAATGCGATGATCAACCAAGGCGATGATGCGATCTTGCTGGACCGCGACGGTGTCCGCGAACATCTGCCCTACCTCGACTTTGAGCAAACCCGCTTTCCTATCTACGGTGGCCTTTTGCATCCGCGCGGTGGGTCTGCCCGCCATGACGCCGTGGCCTGGGGCTATGCACGCGGGGCGGATCAGCGGGGGGTTGACCTGATCCAGAACTGCGAGGTCACCGGGATAGATGTCGAAAACGGTGTGGTCAGAGGCGTGCAAACCACCCGCGGGGCAATCCGTGCAAAAAAGGTTGGCATCATCGTTGCCGGCCGATCAAGCCAAGTGGCCGCCATGGCCGGCATGCGCCTGCCCATCGAATCCCACATCTTGCAAGCCTTTGTCACTGAGGGGCTAAAACCTGTCATCAATCATGTCGTCAGCTTCGGTATGGGCCATTTCTACATCAGCCAGTCTGATAAAGGCGGCCTCGTATTCGGCGGCGATCTTGATTTCTACGCAAGCTACGCCTCACGCGGCAACTTGCCCATGGTCGAACATGTGATGGAGGCGGGGATGACCCTGATGCCGATGATCGGCCGGGCCAAAGTGCTGCGGTCATGGGGCGGCATCATGGATATGACCCCCGATGGCAGCCCGATCATCGACAAAACGCATATAGACGGGCTGTTTATCGACGCAGGCTGGAACTACGGCGGCTTCAAAGCCGTGCCCGCATCGGGTTGGTGCATGGCGCATTTGATGGCCACGGGGGAAAGTCACGAGGTAGCCCGCCGCTTCAAGCTTAACCGTTTCGCTACCGGGCATCTTCTTGACGAAGAAGGCACCGGGGCGCAGCATAATTTGCACTAGGCCAAACCCATGCGCATAAATTGCCCCCTTTGCGGCCCCCGTGACCGGCGTGAATTCCACTACTACGGCGCGGAAGATTTTCTGCACCGCCCTGCAGAGGGTGCTGCACCAGAGGCATGGGACAACCACCTCCATCAGCGCGATAACCCGGCTGGCATCACAAAAGACCTGTGGTATCACGAAACCGGCTGTTCAAGCTGGTTGCTCATCACTCGCAACACTGTCACCCACGAAATTCACAGCGCCGAATTGGTCGCAGACCGCAAGGTGCCAACCCCATGAGAATTGACGGCAAAGGCCTGATCGACCGCAACACGCCACTGGGTTTTCGCTTTGACGGGCGTGACTATATCGGCCTGCAGGGCGACACGCTGTCTTCGGCCCTGATGGCGAATGGCGTCAAACTGGTCGGGCGCAGCTTCAAATACCACCGCCCGCGCGGGGTGCTTACGGCCGGGTCCGAAGAACCGAACGCCATGGTCGAAGTGCATGAAGGGGGGCAGCAAACCCCCAATGTTCGCGCCACTACGCAGGAATTGTTCGCAGGCCTTGATGCCCGCAGCCAAAACCGATTTCCGTCGCTAAAATACGATCTGCTATCGATCAACGATCTGGCCTCGCCTTTCCTGTCTGCCGGTTTTTACTACAAAACCTTCATGTGGCCGCGCGCCTTCTGGGAACGGCTGTACGAGCCGATGATCCGCCGCGCGGCTGGCCTTGGCAAGCTGTCCGGCAATCACGATATGGGTGTTTATGAACAAGCGTTCGCATTTTGCGATGTGTTGGTCATCGGGGCTGGCCCTACTGGCCTGATGGCCGCGCTGATCGCTGCCCGTTCTGGCGCAGATGTGATCTTGGCAGATGAGGGCCCCGCCATGGGCGGGCGGCTGCTATCGGAAAACCTAACGATTGATAGTGTATCCGCCGCACATTGGGTGGACGCAACCCTGACTGAACTTAAGGCCATGTCAAACGTGCGCCTGATGACACGCACCACTGTAACTGGCGCCTATGACCACGGCACCTACAGCGCACTAGAACGTGTGGGCCTGCACCTTCCCGCCCGCGAAAATCTGCCGCGCGAATGTTACTGGCGCATTTCGGCAGCGCAGGCCATTCTGGCTACAGGTGCCATTGAACGCGCCATTGCGTTTGAAAATAATGACCGCCCCGGCATCATGATGGCCTCCGCTATTCGCAGCTATCTGCACAAATACGGCGTTGCCGCTGGCAAACGCGTGACGATCTTTGCCAACAACGATGATGCCCGCCGCACTGCCCGCGATCTGATCGCCGCTGGCGTCAAAATCGCCGCCATCATCGACAGCCGCGAAAACGCCAGCGCCATCGAGGATTGTCCGGTCTATCTGGGGGCCAGTGTCACAGGCACCACCGGCCGTCAGGCCTTGCGATCCATCACCATATCCCATGCAGGCGGCACGGCGCAGATTGAAACGGATTGTCTGGGCCTGTCTGGCGGTTGGAATCCGTCCATCCACCTGACCTGCCATATGAACGGCCGCCCGGTCTGGAACGCGGATATAGCGTCTTTCGTACCCTCAGCAGGCGCCGTTCCCGGCCTTACTGCGGCTGGGGCCGCACTGGGCCATTTCTCCACCCAGCAGTGCCTGACAGATGGCATTTCCGCCGCCAACGCCGCCCTTTCGGCACTGGGCCGCAAATCCCACGTCAGCAAAGCACCAGTGGCGGAAGACACGCCCTATACGCTGCAACCGCTTTGGGCGGTGCCCGGAAAAGGCCGCGCGTGGCTTGATTTCGCCAATGATGTCACTGTCAAAGACGTGCAGTTATCCGCGCAAGAAGGCTTTGCGTCGGTGGAGCATATGAAGCGTTACACCACCCAAGGCATGGCCCCGGATCAAGGCAAAAATTCCAACGTCGCGGCGCTTGCCGTGCTGGCCGATGCCACCGGGCGGGGTATTCCGGA
>JACMNW010000182.1 GCA_014378345.1 Pseudorhodobacter sp.
AGGACAGCCAGAAAAAACAGCCCCGGCACCGGGATGACGCTCCAAAGAAGGGTGCGCAGAACCTCAAAATTTTCGGTGGCATTGGTGCCGGTATAAACCGGATACACGGCGGTATCCTGCCCCGCGATCTTTGCCAGCCCCAGCGCCACTCGTCATAGTGCCAAAGCTGGGCGCGATGACGCCACGGATGTTTTTAACAAGCGTCGATTTCCCGGTACCGTTTTCGCCTATCAAGGTGTGAATTTCGCCACCGCAAATCTTCAGATTCACGTCTGACAGAACGGGGATGCCGAAATAGGTTTTTTCAATCCCGCGCAGATCGAACACAAAATCTGTCTCGGCCATGGTGGAAATACGCGAATGACTTAAATCCATCACTTGATGGACTCCCTCCCAAAGGCCTGCTCAACACGGGCACAGACAGTTTCGCCTATGAAGCACGTTTTACCGGGCAAGCAGTTCTTGCCCGCCACCACGACCGCACCGCATCGGGCTTGTAGGAACGCCTGTTTTCCTATCCAGCTTTTGCAACGACCATTATTCCTGGGAGAACACCTTGTTCAGCAATTGGCGGCAAGAAAAGGCCACGGTGGCGCTGGTCGATGAGGCCGTGGCTCTGTCAGCCAAATTGGAAGGCGCGAAGCCACATATCGTAGACAGCCATGCCGCCCACGCACAATTCTGGGCCAGTTTCCATCTGTCAAACGGGCTGGATTTGTATGACATGATCAACTGGAAAGCCGCAGCTGTTACACGCTTTGCAACGGGGGCTGCGACAAAGATCGCAGCCCTGCGCAAACAGCGGGCGTATGACAGCAGCGACGGTCTTGCCATTTGGCTGCACACAGCGCGGGCCATAACAGAACCCCGGATTGCGCCGGCCGTTCGTGATATCTGGCGACAGATTTTGGCCACAGGCCCCAATTCGGATGCGATGGCCAACGATCTGCTGCAGGACGCAGGTCTGCCATTAAACGACGGCCGCCGCTTGCCGAAAGGCTTTGAGGGTGAGGGTTAATACTTGGTGACCAACTGACAGAGCCTAGCTTACACCAAACTTTTCGAGCAATCCCGGCATCCACGTCCACCGAACAGCCGCAACCGGATTCACGATCAAGAAGATATTGCGCTGGAACGCCGGCGCGTTCCGCGTCTCATGAAGGCGGCCTGCTTCCAGATGCGATGCGGCCAGCCGCCGTGGCAAATAGGCCGAACCCTCCCGCTCCAGCAGGTAAGTCAGGGCCCAGATGGCCGAACCGAACGTCACCCGTGCCGTGCCCGCATCCGAATAGGCCAGCGCATGTTTGGTCAGAAACTCTGGCCCCAGATCCACAAAGATATAGCCGGGGTCAGCCCGCAGCGGACGGTCCGGTTCAGTAGCATAAAGTACAAGATCATCCGGCGGCAGGCGGTAGACGGTTTGATCGCCGGGGGCAGCCAAACGGTAAGTCAGCGCGATGTCCAACAGCCCTGCGCTTAGCATTCGGTAAAGTTCCGACTGATCGCCCGGCCATACGGACAGCGCCATGCGCGGGTTTCGATCATTCACGTCATCAAAAATCTGCCTGCCAAGCCCCGGCCACAAATCGGGGTCGCACCCAAAATTGCAAACGGACTCGGTTCCTTGTGGCGGGGCGGTCTCTTGCCGGGCTTGCCGCCATAGCCCGATCATAATCTCGGCATAGCCAAGCAGTTTGGTTCCCGACGCAGTAAGTGTCACCCCGGATTTCTGGCGGTGCAGCAAGGTTGCCCCAACCTCTTGTTCCAAAGTCCGCAACCGGGCCGTCACGGTGGATTGCGTCACGTTCAATTGCTCTGACGCGCGCACAAGGCTGCCATTTTCAACAATAGACACAAAGGTTTGAAGCCCGGTGATGTTCAATTTGTCCTCCGTCAATTCGAAGTTTCTGCATTTAGTATGCCAAAAATTTCGTTATGACAATATGTCGCAGGCTGCCAAGATAGTGCATCCGCAACCGCTGCGGCATAGGGGAATGGCCAATGGCAAGCACCGCACCCAACCGATCCGCGCCTTTGGACCGGGCTGCATTTGTGCGCACGATGCGGCGGGTGGCCAGTTCCGTGGCGGTAGTCACCACCGACGGGTCTGCGGGATGCCACGGGGCCACCGTCAGCGCGTTCTCCTCCGTGTCGGCAGATCCGCCGATGATCCTTGTCTGTCTGCTGTCCGGCAGCCGGATTGCCGAGGCCGTGGCCGCCAATGGCAATCTGTGCATCAACGTCTTGCCGCAGGACCGCCCCGACCTTGCCAACCGCTTTGCGGGCCGCGATGATCATCTGGTTCAGGACCGGTTTTCCGGCGTTGACTACTACGGCGTGCGCGGTGCCGCACCGCAGATTGACGGAGCGACAATTTTCTCCGGGCTGGTAGAGCAGATCATTCCGGCGGGCAGCCATAGCATTGTGATCTGCCATGTTCAAAGCGTGCGCGATGGCTGCGCAGCACCGCTCGCCTATCTTGATGGCAGTTATCACTGCGTCGTCCCGCAGGCGATACCGGCGGGCGTTGCAGGTCAAAACGCGGGAGGCACCGCTCCATGACCGACCTGAAACAGTACAAAATGCTGATTGACGGGGAATGGGTGGGGGCCAGCGATGGCGCCACCTTCGAAAGCTTCAATCCGACTACCGGCAATGCTTGGGCAATGATCCCCAAGGCTACGGCGGATGATGTGGACCGCGCGGTGCAGGCGGCGGACCGGGCGTTCAACTATGGCGCGTGGCCTGCGATGACCGCCACCCAGCGAGGCCATTGTCTGCGGCGGCTGGCCGATTTGTTGCTGGAGCAATCCGAGGCGCTTGGCACGGTCGAAACCATCGACACCGGCAAACTGCTGAAAGAAACACGGTGGCAGGCGAAATACATCGCCGAATTCTTTCACTTCTTTGCCGGTTGCGCCGACAAGATCCATGGCGAGACCCTGCCGATCGACAAGCCTGACATGTTTGTTTTCACCCGGCGTGAGCCATTGGGCGTGATCGCCGCCGTGGTGCCATGGAATTCGCAGCTTTTTCTGTCTGCAGTAAAAATCGGCCCGGCACTGGCGGCTGGCAATACCGTGGTGCTGAAAGTGTCCGAACACGCCTCTGCCCCGATGCTTGAATTTGGCACGCTGATCGAAGCGGCGGGCATTCCCGCGGGTGTCGTCAACATCGTCAGCGGCCACGGAGATCCGTGCGGGCGGGTGCTGACGTCACACAAGCTGGTGGCGCGGGTGGCCTTCACCGGCGGGCCGGGGGCTGCGCGGCAGATTTTGCATAATTCAGCCAATAATTTCGCGCAAGTTTCGTTGGAGCTGGGCGGTAAATCCCCGATCATCGTATTTGACGACGCCAATATCGAAAGTGCTGTGAACAGTGCGATTTCCGGCATCTTCGGGGCAACTGGGCAAAGCTGTGTGGCGGGCTCTCGGTTGTTGCTGCAAGACACGATTGCTGACGAATTTCTGGGCCGGATGGTTGCTTTGGCGGGCCAGATCAAGATCGGTGATCCCTTGGCGGAAGACACCGAAATGGGGCCGATCTGCACCACCGGCCAGTTGGACTGTGTTGAGCGCGAGGTGGCGCGCGCGATTACTGAGGGCGGGCGCGTGCTATGTGGCGGAGGCCGGGTCGAGGGACTTGCGGGCCGCTTCTATCAGCCGACCATTATCGACTGCCCCAGCCCGGACATGCATATCGTCGATACTGAAATGTTCGGCCCCGTTCTAAGTGTTTTGCGCTTTACCGATGAAGCGGACGCCATCCGATTGGCCAACCAAACCGAACACGGGCTGGCCGCTGGCATTTTCACCCGCGACGGCGCGCGACAGTTACGCATGGTCAAGGCGGTCAAGGCGGGCATCGTCTGGGTCAACACCTACCGCGCGGTTTCACCGATTGCGGCGTTTGGCGGCATGAAAAATTCCGGCTACGGGCGCGAAAGCGGCATGCAGGCGGTTTACGATTACACGCGGCCGAAAACGGTCTGGATCAATACATCTGACGCGACACTGGGAAGCCAGTTCGTTGCGCGCTGAGGAGAGTAAGGTATGAAATTTCAACTCGCCATCAATCTTGAACGCATCGACGACAGCATTTCCATGCAGGATGTGGCGCGCCACACACTTGAAATGGTGCAGATGGCCGATCGGGGTGGCTTTCATATTGTGTGGTCCGCCGAACACCACGCGCTGGAAATGACCATCGCACCCAACCCGTTTTCATTGCTGGCATGGTGGGCCAATCATACCGACCGCATCCGGCTTGGCACGGCGTGCGTCGCCGCCGCTTATTGGCACCCGATCCGGGTTGCAGGCGAGGCCGCGTTTATTGACCTGATTTCCGGCGGGCGGCTGGAGTTGGGCATCGGTTCAGGTGCCTATCAACGCGAATTTGACCGAATGCACCCGGGCCTGAAACAGCCCGATGCCTGGCGCTACATGCAGGAAATGCTGCCGGTGGTGCGCGCGCTGTGGCAGGGCGATTACGCGCATGAGGGTGAAAACTGGTCATTTCCAACCTCTACTTCCTGCCCCAAACCCTTGCAGGCCGAGGTGCCGGTCTGGGTCGCCGCGCGGGCCCCGATGACCTATGATTACGCGGTCAAGAACGGCTGCAATATCATGTCATGGCCATTGACCCGCGAGATGTCAGAGGCGGAACTGTATATGGCGCGTCTTGAAACGGCGATGCAGGAAAACCCTGGCTGCAAACGCCCCACCATGGCGATGATGCGCCATTCGGTGGTTTATGACCGCAAAGAAGACTGGATGGTGCCAGTGGCCGCGTTGCAGCGGGTGTTGTCGCAATTTGAAAACCTGTTCAAAAACCTTGGCGATGTGGTCAACGGATTTCCTAAAAGCATCCCGCTGGACCAACTTGGCAACCGGGCCGAGTATCAGCCCGAAATGTTGACCCGCAACCTGATGTTCGGCACCCCCGATGAGGTGATTGCCAAGCTGAAAATCTACGAGGCCCTTGGCGTGGATGAATTCATCTATTACGCCAGCCTTGGCTTGGGCCATGCCGAACAGAAACGCTCGCTTGAGTTGTTTTGCAACGAAGTCATGCCTGCCTTCGCCTGAACGCCACCTTTCCCGGAAAGACACCCATGCCCGCCGAAATCCGCCGTACCCTGCTACAAATCCAGACCACCCGCATTGAAGGCGGCAAAGCCGTGCCCACGCCCACCAAACTGGTGGCCGCTATGGCGATCATCCGCAACCCGTGGTTCGGGCGCGGCTGGGTAGAGAATTTGCGCCCCGAAGTGCGCGATGTCTGCCCCGAAGTGGGCAAATTGCTGACAGAGATGATCCTCGACGTGACAGGGGATAAGTTGGAAGGCTATGGCAAAGCGTCGGTTGTCGGCATGGGCGGCGAGATTGAACATGCGCAGGCGCTGACCCATTCGCTGTGGTTCGGCAACCAGTTCCGTGATGCGGTGCAGGCGAAATCCTATCTGGTGTTCACCAACACGCGGGGTGCTGCGGGCTGTTCGCTGATGATCCCCCTGATGGACAAGGATGATGGCGGGCGGCGGTCGCATTACCAGACAATCCATCTGACCGTGCCCGATGCGCCTGCGGATGATGAGATTATCGTGGCCCTTGGGGCATCCATTGGTGGCCATCCGTTGCACCGCATTGGCGATCGGTATGAAGACCTGCGCGAAATGGGCCGCGCCGTTGACAATCCGGCAGGGGTATAGGTTTTGGCCTGCAGCACGACCGGCACAAGCTATGATCTGACCGGGCCAACTGGCGCACCGGTGCTGGTTCTGGTGCATGGGCTGGGAGTGACGCGGGCGACGTGGGACGCGTTTGTGCCGGC
>JACMNW010000183.1 GCA_014378345.1 Pseudorhodobacter sp.
CGCAGCGTTCCAACACCGCCGCCGCCGCCGTGCAGATAAAGCCATCAAGGATCACCGGGATACGCAGTTCACGGGCGCGTGCGATTGCCCCGGTCATGGCGGCCAGTTCGCGCCCACCAAGGCAGCGCAGGGCCTGTAGGGGGTTATCGGTTACGCCCGCGTGCAGGGTCAGTCCATCCACCACAACCTGGGTTTTCAACGCCAAACCCGCATCATCAATACCCGTGCCGCGCCCGGTCCAATCGCGCGCTGATCCATTAAACAGCGCCGCCGCAAGGGCCGCCGCCGATGTGGTGTTGCCGATGCCCATTTCGCCGACAACCAGCAAATCGCAAGTTGGATTTACCGCGTCCCATCCTGTGGCAAGGGCGGATACAACCTCATCTTCCGTCATCGCGGGGGCAGTGGTAAAATCTGCCGTGGGGTGATCCAGATCAAGGGCATGCACATCCATCTGCGCGCCATATAATTTCGAAAGTTGGTTGATTGCTGCCCCGCCTGCGCGAAAATTGCCGACCATTTGCACGGTCACTTCGGCGGGAAACGCCGACACGCCACGCGCGGTCACACCGTGGTTGCCGGCAAATACAATCACCTGCGGGCGTTCCATAACCGGGCGACCCGTGCCGCGCCAGGACCCGTACCAGATGGCCAGATCTTCCAGCCGCCCCAGCGCGCCCGGCGGTTTGGTCAACTGGCCATTCCTGTCGCGCGCCGAAGCTGCGGCATCGGCATCGGCCATGGGCATCGCCTGCAATATCATGCGGAATTGATCGAGGGTGCGAAACGGGGCCATAAGGGGTATTCCTGATTGATACGCGCTACCGCCTTGGGTACCCTCTAAGCGTGCGTACGGAAAGCGCGGAAAGGGCAGTTTTATGCAAACAAGCGACATGTCGCATTTGGCGATTGCCGATCTGCGGGCCGCCTTGGGGCTTTTAACGCGGCTGCCGCTGCCTTACCCGACGGCAACCCCGCGCGGTGCTGCGGCGATTTGGGCTTATCCGGTTGCTGGCGTGATAATCGGGGCGATGGCGGGGATGGTGGCGACGCTATCGCTGTTTTTGGGGCTTACCCCGGGTGTGGCGGCGGCGTTGACACTGGCTGCGCAAGCCATGCTGACCGGGGCCATGCACGAAGACGGGTTGGCCGATAGCGCCGATGGGCTGTGGGGCGGCTGGGATAAGGCGCGGCGGTTAGAAATAATGAAAGACAGCCATATCGGCAGTTATGGCGTGCTGGCGTTGATTTTGGTCACACTCGCGCGGTGGTCTGCGCTATCGGCGCTTCTTGCAACGGGAAGCCATTTTGGTGCGATTATTGCAGTGGCGGCGCTATCGCGCGCGCCGATGGCGGTTTTGATGGCGTGGTTGCCCAACGCGAGGGCGTCGGGATTATCGGCGCTGGTGGGCAGACCTACGGTGAAAGTGGCCGGGCTTGCGGTGTTGATTGCTGTGGTGGTTTGCCTTGGGCTAACCGGGTGGCAAGCGTTTGGAATGGTTCTTTTTGTGGTGATTGTGACATTTGGCCTTGGCCTGATTGCGCGTGCCAAAATCGGCGGGCAAACGGGGGATATCTTGGGGGCGTCGCAACAGCTGGCTGAGGCGGCTGCGCTTTGTGCTTTAGCAGCAAGCCTAACCTAGCAAAAAACCGCAGCCCTTTTGGGCCTGCGGTTTTTCCAGATTTCAAGGGACAGGTTTAAGCCGCGCGCGACATCAACACTTCGCCAACAGTTTTTTGCGCGCCAGCCTCGTCCACGCCGTTCACGGCGGCCACTTCGCGGGTCAAACGCTCCAGCGCTGCTTCATACAACTGGCGTTCGGAATAGCTTTGTTCGCGCTGATCATCGGTGCGGTACAGATCGCGCACCACTTCGGCAATTGCCAGCAAATCGCCGGAATTGATCTTTTGTTCATATTCCTGCGCACGGCGCGACCACATCGCCCGTTTGACGCGCGCCTTACCCTTCAGGGTATCCAGCGCCTTCACGATCAGTTCCGGGGATGACAGCGACCGCATGCCGATATCAGTGGCCTTATGGGTTGGCACGCGCAGCGTCATCTTGTCTTTTTCGAACGAGATCACGAACAATTCCAGGTGCAGCCCCGCAATTTCCTGCTCTTCAATAGAAATGATCCGACCTACGCCATGCGCTGGGTACACGACAAACTCGTTAGGGCGAAAATCGGGCTTTTTGCTTTTGGTCATTCAGGCACATCCTTAAAAGGTCAGCATTTCCGCCAGAATTGCGACCACAAATCACCGACCGCAGCACGTATGCCCCGGCGATGAAACTATGCTGTCACAAAATATACCTGTCTCTTACGCAAGGCGCGCAGAGGGTGGTTTCTGGCCTTCATGCTCGTTTGTAACAATAGTATATCACAATTTTGGACTGATTCCAACTGCAGCGAATCTACAGCGTCAGCGCGCAACGCACTGAAATCCTTTGAGTTTCCGTAAAACTCTCTAATGCGCTACGTAACGTTTACGAATCAGTTACAAATGCGGATCAACCGCCCGCACCCGCATTTTCGTTAAAATAGCTCTCCAACTTGCCAGTTTCGCCGTCGCGCGCGTCGGCATCTGGCAGCGCGTCTTTCTTGGTGATGATAACCGGCCACATGATCGAATATTTGCGGTTAAATTCAACCCACTTGTCCATATCCGGTTCAGTATCGGGGCTAATGGCGTCTGGCGGGCATTCGGGTTCGCATACGCCGCAGTCGATGCATTCATCCGGATGGATGACGAGCATCGTTTCACCTTCGTAAAAGCAGTCCACCGGACACACCTCGACGCAGTCGGTATATTTGCAGGCGATGCAGTTATCAGTCACCACATAGGTCATGGCAGGCCCTGTAAAATTTATCTCGACCGCCTGATTAAGTCAGCCAGCCCGATCATTCAAGCGGCGTCGGTGCCGCATCCATATCTATATAGTGCGTTTGCGCCTCGGCAAAAGGCCCGCGCCGGATGCCCAAAGCGGTGATGCGGATCAGCCGAATTGCGTCCCCCTGCGGAAAGGTCAGCACGTCTTGCACCGCAATGCCGTGGCCGGGCTTGGATTGCCGCGCGCCGTTGACCCGCACGCGGCCTTTGGCGATCAGTGCTGCGGCATCGGCGCGGGTTTTGAAAAACCGCGCCTGCCATAGCCATTTGTCCAGCCGCAAACGCGGGGCTGCATCAGGGTTAACTTTTCCTGCAGGCCCGCCCAAGCCCTATGTCTTGTTGCGCAGTGCCATCAGAACGGCAAACGGGTTGTCTGGATCAATTGGCTTTTCATAGCGGGGGGGGCGTGCCTCGAACGGCTTGTTCTGGGTCGGCAGTTTGTCTTTGCCACCCCGGTCATTCCGGTCATTCGGCTTGCCGCCCCGGTCCTGTGGTTTGCCACCCTTGGGATTGCTGCCTTTGTAGCCGCCACGATCGCCACGGTCATTGCGCCGTTCACGCCCGGCCTCTTTCGGGGCGTCTTTGGCCGCGTCAGTTGGCGCCGCTACTGCATCGCCAGCTACAGCCTCGGCAGGTTTTGCGTCACGATTTCGGTTATTTCCGCCACGATCTGTGCGCGCAGGGCGTGCTGGGCGTGGCTCACGTTCACGCGGGCGCGGGGCCCAAATGAAGGTGTAGAAGGTTTCCATTTCTGGTGCAGGTGCCTCAGTATCATCGGGTGCAGCGGGTTCTTCCACCGGCTCTGGTTCCACCAGAACCGACACAAATTCACCCTCGATTATGACAGGTGCTGCCGGTTCCACCTTTGCCGGTGCCGCCTTAACCTTGGCGCGTTCGCCCTTTTCGCCTTTGTAGCCCAAGCCCGCCATCAGACCCGCGAACTGATCCAACGTCATGCCGGTGATCGACAACATGTCACCGCTGGCTTCAAACCCGGCACGGCTGTCGCGTGCGCGCAGAATGTCGGCCAGACGTTCCAGCATATCAATGCGGATCGCGCGGTTGCCTGCGGGATGGTATCCCGCCAGTGTGTAATGGCTTTTGGGCACATCAGGAATATTCGGGATCGTCACCAAACCGGGCGGCGGGCTTTCGGGGAATTCCTGCAAGCCGTTGAACAGCGACCACAGCACCAGACGCAGCCGGGTTGGCGCTGGCTTCAGCAGTGCTGGCAGGAAGATGGTGAACTGACCAAACCGCACGCCATGCTTGCGCAACACGCCGCGCGCCTCTTGATCCAGCGCTTTTACATCGTCGTTAACCGCGTCACGGGCGAGAACGCCAAGCCCTTCGACCAAGCGGAAGGCAAAACCACGGGCAAGGCCTGTCAGCGCCTCATCCCGGCTCATCGCCAGCAAGGGCTCGAACTGGGCGGCCACCTTGCGGTCGATAAAATGCTGCATCCGGCGGCGCACTTTGTCGGCCACATCGGGGCCAGCGTCTTCATCGACAAACGCCTCGACTTGCGGGCGCATTGCTTCGGCCCCCGCCACCAACTTGCCAACGGCCATGGTGCCCCACATCAAGCCACCCTGTTCGGTGAAATCCATTTCTGTATCGGGCGCGTTGTAGAACCTGTCCGCGCGCAAATGGAATTCAGGCTTTAACGCCTGCATCGCCGCTTGATTTACGACCCGCGCCTCGTCAGGCGACGATGACGCGTCGGCCCGAAACCGGAATCCTTCCAGTTTGCCCACAAACTCGCCCTCGACGGTCACTTCGCCTTTATCATTCACCTCAGCCACAAGGCTCTCCTTCTGTTTCAACCGCCGCATAAGCACTGACGTGCGCCGGTCAACAAATCGTTGGGTCAACCGTGCGTGCAGCGCGTCTGACAAGCGGTCTTCTACAGCGCGAGTCTCGTCGCGCCAATGGCTTTCATCATCGACCCAATTTTTACGCTGTGCAACGTAAGTCCAAGTGCGAATATAGGCCAATCGCTTAGAAAGCGTATCAATATCGCCATCTACACGGTCAATCCGCGCCACCGCCTTGGCCAGCCAATCGGTGGGGATTCGCCCACCGCCAAGACCCCGGCCCACCAGAAAGGTGAATATCTGCACCAGCAGGCTGGCATGTTCACCCGGTGAGGCGGATCGAAAATCGGGTATCCGGCAGACATCCCATAACAGGCGCACCCGCTGCGGACTGCCCGCCATGGCGCGCACGTCGGGCATATCGACCAGTGCTTTCAGTGCGGTGATATCATCGGCATCGCGGGCGCGCGTCAGCCAATCGTCCGACGTTGGTGCCTCCAGGCTGCGAATCAAGCGGTCAGGCGTGCCATAATCCATCACCGCATTGCGCCAATGCAATTTGCGGACGGGCAAGAAGCGGTGGTTTTCTATCGCCTCGATGGTCTCACTGTTCAACGGCCGCGCATCGCCCGTGACACCAAAGCTGCCGGGTTGCGTGTGCCGCCCCGCCCGCCCGGCGATTTGCGCGAGTTCATGCGGGAAAAGGCTGCGCATGCGGTGACCGTCAAACTTGGCCGTCGATGAAAACGCCACATGTTTGATATCAAGGTTAAGGCCCATACCAATGGCATCGGTTGCCACCAGAAAATCGACATCGCCGTTTTGGTAAAGCTCCACCTGCGCATTGCGGGTGCGGGGGGAAAGCGCGCCCATCACAACCGCACAGCCGCCCTTCTGGCGGCGGATCAGTTCGGCTATGGCATAGACATTTTCAACCGAAAACCCGACGATAGCACTGCGTTCCGGCATTCGGCTTAGCTTTTTCGACCCTGTGTGAGTGAGCGTCGAAAACCGGTCCTTCTTGACGAAGGTCACACCCGGCACCATGGCGGCAATCGCCGGGCGCATGGTGTCAGACCCTAAAAACAGCGTTTCCATCAACCCGCGTGCGTTGATCAGACGGTCGGTGAACACATGCCCCCGGTCGGGGTCGGCGCATAATTGTATCTCGTCCACCGCCACGAAATCGGCGCCAATGTCCAGCGGCATCGCCTCGACCGTGCAAACCCAGTATTGCGTGCGGTCGGGCACAATGCGTTCTTCGCCTGTCACCAGGGCCACGACTGACGGGCCTTTCAGCGCGACCACACGATCATAAACTTCGCGCGCCAAAAGACGCAAAGGCAGGCCAATGACGCCCGTGCGGTGCGACAGCATCCGCTCAATGGCAAAATGCGTTTTGCCCGTATTCGTCGGCCCAAGGACCGCCGTCACCCGTGGCATCGCATCCATCATAGTGTCCCAATTTTGCGGGTTCGTGATTACAGCTCTTGCCCGGCGGCGGCTGCTTCCAGCCGCGCGATGCTTTCCAATACCCCTGCAAGGTGGGGATGTATAGCCAAGGCGGCCTTGTACACCTCCAGCGCCTTTTCAGGCTTTTCAAGCTGCTCGAAGATCATGCCAAGCCCCGCAAGCGCGCCAAAATGCCGGGGGTTCAGCGTCAGCACATGGCCGATATCGCTGATAGATGGCCCCAGTTCCCCCGCCTGAAAATACGCCGTTGCCCGCGCATTCCAGCCTTCGGCAAACTCCGGCGCATGGTCGATCAGGGCGGTCAGATGTTCGATAGCCGCGTCATTATCGCCCAAAGCCATGGCATCACGGCCACGTTGCAACAGCAAATCCATGGCCGGAGAGCCGGATTTAGACCATTCGCGCCAGATATCCTGTTCCAGCCGCGCAGAGGCGGGTTCATCGGCCGTCAATAACTTGGCAAAGAGGTCATCCAAGACCACGGTTTGCGCGCCAACAGCCGAGCAAACCAAAAAAAACGGCAAAACTGCCGCAAGGATACCATTGTGAAACCATTTTTGCGCTCTCATATGCTAATGTTAGCGCACTTGCCGGGAAAAGCCATATCCCGCGCAATCACAATTCGGAGGATCAGCGATGAGCGATATTATTTCCAAGGCCGTAGACCTTTTGGGTAAAAAAGTGCCCAGTTTTGATGGCGTATGCAAATTCGTGATGCCCGGTGAAGGCAGCATCATGATGGACGTGAACGGCGTGCGCGCGGGCGATGACGAGGCAGATGTCACGATGACCGCAAAGCCAGAAGTTTTTATGGCCATCCTTACCGGCGACATGAACCCGACGATGGCGTTCATGACCGGAAAACTGTCGGTCGATGGCAATATGGGACTGGCCATTAAAGTTGGCGCTGCGCTGTCTTGATGCCAGCCCCGCTTTACACCGATGTGGCAGACGGTCCACCCGGCGGGCAGGCCTATTGGCTGCGCGCCAGCGATGGTGTGCGCATTCGTGCAGGGATCTGGACGGGGGGCCCTCAGGGCACTGTTTTTTTGCTGCCGGGCCGCACTGAATATATTGAAAAATATGGCCGCGCCGCCGTCGATTTGGGGCAGCGTGGCTATACCACGCTGACCTTGGATTGGCGCGGCCAAGGTCTTGCCGACCGGCCTTTGGCCGATAAAATGGCGGGCCATGTCGGTGATTTTTCTGAGTATCAGCTGGATTTAGACGCCGTTCTAAAACTGGCGCATGACCAAAATCTGCCCAGGCCCTATTTCATGCTGGCCCATTCGATGGGGGGCTGCATCGCCCTGCGTGCACTGATGCGCAATTTGCCGTTTCACGCAGCTGCTTTCACCGCGCCAATGTGGGGTATCAGTATGGCCGGATGGATGCGGCCCATGGCGATTGTCATTGCAACCACCGCAAGCTGGCTTCGGCAACAGCACCGATATGCCCCCGGCACAACAGCAAAATCCTATGTTCTGGAGGCAGCGTTCAAGGGCAATGTGTTGACCTCGGATGCCGATATGTATGGTTACATGCGCCATCAGGCGGGGGTCCATCCAGACCTGATACTTGGCGGCCCCAGTATGGGCTGGCTGCATGCGGCATTGGTCGAATGCCATGCCCTAGCTGTGCTACCCTCCCCGCCAGCACCCACGCTTTGCGCCCTTGGCACTGCCGAGAAGGTGGTTGATACGGCGCCTGTTCATTTGCGGATGCAACGCTGGCAAAATAGCCGCATCGATCTTTACCCCGGTGCCGAGCACGAGATTATGATGGAAACCCCGGACATGCGGGCGCGGCTGTTTGATTCCGTCGCGGCGCATTTCGCGGCCCACCGCTAAGGCAGGTCAGTAATCCGGGTAAACCCATCGCGCAGCGCGTTGGACCAAGCCTCGCTCATCGCGCCAAAGGCTTTGTCGCCTGCCTCGATACGCCGCCGGTGCCCCGCTTTGCAGGTATCGCGTTCGATCACACACATATCCAGCGGCATTCCCACTGACAGGTTTGATCGCAATGTCGAATCCATCGACAACAGAACAGCTTTTTGCGCATCGGCAAGGCTGGTCGTGCGCTTCACAACGCGGTCCAGTATTGGCTTACCGTATTTATGCTCGCCTATTTGCAAAAAAGGCGTGTCTTCCGTCGCCTCGATGAAATTGCC
>JACMNW010000184.1 GCA_014378345.1 Pseudorhodobacter sp.
ATCGGCAGGCCGTAAATCACCGATCTGAAATGCGCGTCGCCGCCAGCGTTATCGGCATACCGCACCCGCCACAGCAGAACCCCGGTGGAAAACCACCACAGAAATACGGCGGCAAGGCCTGCGATCCAGGAATTAGCCATGCGTGGCACCCCGCAAACGCAAGGTGCCGACGGTCTGTATAGAATTAACATGCGTGGCACCCTGCAAAAGCAGGGTGCCACGCAGGGCTGCGGGACGCGCCCATCCCGTAGCCCCAACCTCTGCCATGGCAGCGGTATGGGAAATCAGCGTCAATACGTAGGCTCCAGCCGCACCGATGCGGGCAGATCGTGTTTGATGGCCGGAATGGAATACAGCGCCACAAACGTGCGCGCAGCAGATGCTGCGGCAACCCAACCCGCCAGCTTGCCGCCAATACCGCCGCGCCGTTTTGCGGCATCCATCGCAATGAAGGCCCGGTTCATCCGGTCAAGGTTCGGACGCCAGCGTTTGTGCTGAATGTCCAGTTCCATCGGGAAGATTTGCAAGCTGATCTCACTGGTAATTCGGAACACCTCTTGATCATACCAATCGATATCAACGTTCAGCGCCTTGTGGAATTCAGGCCGCGCGTGATCACGCACCCACATGGTCATGTAGACGGCGGTCAGGAAGAACTTGATATAGAGTTTGTTCACAAAGCTGGTGGTCAGCTTGGGGTCGGTTTTCATAATTAAGGCAAACGCCTCACCATGGCTGAATTCGTCATTGCACCATTCGCGGAACCATTTGAAAATCGGGTGGAACCGCTGTTCCGGATGGCGTTCCAGATGGCGAAAAATGGTGATGTAACGGGCATAGCCGATCTTTTCCGAAAGATAAGTCGCGTAATAGATGAACTTCGGGCGGAAGTAGGTGTATTTCTTGGCCTTGGTCAGGAACCCGAGGTTCACGGCAACGCCCGCTTCGCGCAAAGCATCATTGATGAAACCCGCGTGGCGAGCCTCATCCCGTGCCATCAGGCCGAACAATTCGCAAATATCGGGGTTGGCCCCGCGGCGTTTCATTTCTTTGTACAGCACGCAGCCCGAAAATTCGGCGGTGCAAGAGGATACCAGAAAATCAATAAACTCGCGCTTCAGTTTCGGGTCCATGCCGTCCCAGTCCGCATCCCATTCGGCGTTCTTTTTGAAGTGCCCCTTGTTCGGGTCGGATTTCATCTGCCCAATCAGTTTGTCCCAATCGGCGCGAACAGGCGTCACATCGATCTTGTCCATCTCGTCGAAATCGGTGGTGTAAAAGCGCGGGTTCAGCAGGGTGGTTTCCGTGGCCATCGCGGTGGTATCGGTAACCGGTGTCGACAGATCGATGTCTTCAGGAAACAGGTCCTTTGGATTGGCGTTCATAGTTTCACCTCATCTGAAAAGGAAAATTCGCACAGTTCCATAAAGCCCAGATCGCCGGTCATCCGGGTCCATAGACGTTCAAGCCGGGAGGCGCGGGTGATGGTGGCGGTGCGGTCTTCGATAACCAATTCGCCGTAGGCGGCAAGCACGGGTTTGCCGTGTACCAAAACCTCATCACCGGGATAGACAACTGCGCCATTGTTGAAACGCACATGCGCGTGCAGGCTTTCAAAGCGGTGGCTGACCTCGACGGTGCAGGGCACCTCTTCCGCCGTTTTTGTGAACAGTCCCATGGTTCGGTTCCTTATTCTTATAGTCTTTACTGTGCCAACAGCCGTTCAAACGCGGCCTTGTTGTCGGAACCAAAGGCGTAAAGCTCGGCGCTCCACCCTGTCAGGTCATCTTCAATCGTCAGGCGGCCATTTTGATACTTGACCAGACGAACAGGCAACAGCGGGTCGAGGCCAAATTTGCGGCGGGTCGTTTCAAGCCCACTTTGGATCACCGTCACAAACCCACCATGTGGCAGGTCGATCATCACCGATTTATCAACGTTATAAACAGTCACAGCCTGTGCCGAATGGCCTTCGAGGATAATCTGGCGTTCACGGACAACGGCAGATGGTTTTGGCACACCGACATGGTCGCGCCCGGTAAGGACTGCAAAGCCAACAAGGGCAACTGTCGCCAAAACCAACACCAGCATCCCTTGCAAAAGCCGTTTCGGAATCATTTCCGGGTTGTCACTGCGCAGTTTTGGCGTGCGGGGCAGATCGGAGAGTTGTGTCATTGCATGCACCCCCTATTTCGCTGTCACAGCACCAACAGGTGCCGCAGACATATCTTTTCGCGCAATCACTGGCACGCTTAGGCGTTGTTCTGCCGCGTCACTTAACACCCGCGCCACCCGGGCGGCATCTGCAATGCTGCGAAGGGCTGGTTGGGTCTTGGCAAAATGCCACGGGCGCACGTGCGGCCAGGCAATAAGATACGAAATCTTCGTGTCGCCCGTTGTTTCGAGGGCAATGGTGCCGCTGCCTGATTTGTGCAGATCAAGCTTTGCCGCGCCGATCTGGGCAAACGGATAGTTGAACGTCACTGATAATGCCGCCCCGATCCGCATCACCACACGCGACGATGTGATCGTGTACATGCAAGCCCGCGCCTGAGCATAGGCCAACAGCCACACCACAGCGCAAACCAGTGCCCCAAGCGCGATATGGGGAATGGCTACGGCGACGGCTTTACCCAAACCGCCAGACGCAAACGCCACCTGCGTGCGCCAAATCACCAAGCCCACGAAATAGGCGGCGATCCAGTAAATCTTGAATGCATCCCGCGCCAAAGCCCAAACAGAGGGGCGTCCTTGCCATAGAATTTCTTCGCCGGCAGGGGGGCGTTCGGGCAAGCCGGGGATCGGCTCGAATGCAAAATCGTCATGGCCTGTCATGGCAGACCCTCCTTTGTTTGTCGCCAAAAATGTGGCCCGGGCGCGGGCCACATCCAAGGGTATCAGAAACCGCGCTTGCGCTTTTCGGCAGCATACATCCAGCCACCCGCAACATAGCCCGATATCTTGTCTTCTTCCAGCATCGTTACCTCTGCTGCCGAACGTGTCGCAGGGATTGCACCGAACAGATCTGACGTCAGCGCGTTGACCCGAACGCGGTCTGCCTTGATCTTTGCCATTGGCATCGGCACCAAGCGCTTTTCGCCAGAGTTCAGTTCAATCTCCAGATAGCGCACCAGTTGTTCTGGCGCATCGACCCACATGTCCGAGACGCGGCCAACCACTTCCAGATCACCGGCTTGCACAGGCAGCCCGCGCGGATCGCGCCCGGCAGAGACGATAAAGCCATCAGCCCGCGCCATCGGCACAATCTTGTTGTGGCCATGGCCATCCAGTTCCGGCAAATCACGGCGCGGTGCCCAAGCGGCCGGACCCACGCCATCCGTCATCGGGTTGCCTGTGGGCATATGCGGGAAACCTTCTGATCCGGCAGTTCGGGTCAGCGCCAATTCCCGCGCCTCGCGCGCGCCGTTTGGCACAGTTACATCACCGCGCCCATGGGGCAGGCGGAAGGTTTTTGCCTTTGGTAGACCAAAGGGCCCTTGGTTGGGGGCAGATGTGCCATCCTCATTTTCCAGCGGATAGCCTTCGCGCATATTTTCAGTTTGTAGGTAATAGATCAGCAGGGCAAAAAAGCCCCAGAACAGCCAGATCGCAAGGCTTGCCAGATCGAAATTGCCAAAGAAAGTTACACCAAGCATGTTTTGGTCCTCCACAGTTTAGGTCGGAAATTCCATGATGCCGGGTTGGGCATCATTGGAAGTGAGTTTCGGGTTGAAGGGTCGGGGCCGCACCAGCGGCGCCAAGGCGATAAGCGACGAAAACAGAACGATAATTTCCAAGAAATACACGGAACTGTAGCCAAAGGACGGGCTTGCAAAGGCAGCCCCAAGATGGCCCTGCATGGCATAGTCGCCGATCGTATCACGCACGGCCCCGCCAACAGCGATGGAAAGCCCCGCTGCAGTGGCCTGCGCCGCACCCCAGGCACCAAGTGCGAGGCCGCGCCCGGATTTGCCACGTTCCGGCAAGGCCATCGCGGCAGTCAGTGTTGATACTGCAAACAATCCAGCGCCAAGGCCAATGCCAAAAGCACCAGCATAGAACAGCGATATTGACCCAAGCAACCCTGACAAGATCACCGCACTGAACGCCGCAATGCCAACCAAAATGCCGCGGGCCGTCATGCGGAATGCGTCTTGCCCCATGCTCATCCAGCGCCCTGCCAGAATGAAGCCCAAAAGGGCACCAATCGCGTTGGCTGCCGTAAGCCAGGTGGTTGCACCCACCGACAGGCCCAAAATTTCGCCGCCGTAAGGTTCCAGCAGCACATCTTGCATCTGAAAGCCCATAGTGCCGATCAACACAAGGAAGATAAGCCGCCCGGCATGGCCGCCCTCCATGAAATCACGCCAGGATTCCAGAAAAACCGGCGGAATTTCGGCCATTTCTTCAGCCGTCATCGGCTTGACCTTTTCTTGTTTCCACAGCGCAATCATGTTCAAAACCATGGTCAACGCAGCACAACCCTGCACCACCCTGATCAATTTGATCTGGTCAAAATCGCGCAAAAGCCAGCCGATGATCACGGATGAACATGCCATGCCCAGCAAAAACATCACATAAAGCAGCGCCACAACCTTTGATCGCGTCTCATCTGTTGCGCGGTCTGATGCCAGCGCCAGCCCCGCTGTTTGGGTCATGTGCAACCCAAGGCCGGTCATCAGGAATGCCGCCCCCGCAATGGCCTTGCCTGCCCAATCGGGCCCAAGGATCTGGTCACCTGATAACAATATCAAGGCAAATGGCATGATGGCCAACCCGCCCATTTGCCATAAAGACCCGAACCAAAGATACGGAATCCGTTTCCAGCCGATATAGGATCGATGGTTATCGCTTTTATGCCCCAGCAGCGCCCGAAATGGCGCAGATAGCACCGGCAGGGCGATCATGAACGCAACCACAGTGGCCGCAACACCCAACTCTACAATCATCACGCGGTTCAGGGTACCCAGCAACAAGACGGTCGCCATCCCAACCGACACCTGAAACAGCGACAGGCGCAACAACTGTGCCATCGGCAAGCCTTCCGACGCCGCATCCGCAAAGGGCAGGTAGGCGCCGCTAAGCTTTTTCAATTGACCTTTGCCAAGGATCATGGACGAAACTCCAGACATTCAGAAATATAGAACCCACTGGTAACACGTTCGATTTTGGTCAAACGGCCCTTTGTGGCGGTGTTCAGGGTGTTAAACGCCTGCGGAATCATCACAGGGGATCGATCGCTGCGCGGGAAGGCTTTGCCGAGCGTGAAGAATGTCATCAGGAACGGCGTGCGTGGGGCTACGGTGAACACTACGGATTCCGAGGTGCGCTCGCCCAGCTTATCAAGCGCTGCCGCAATATCGGGCGACGTGTAATAAATCAGGCTGTCCATCGCCATGACGTAATCAAACCAGCCGTGGCTTTCGGCCAGCATATCGCCTGATGCAAATCGCACTTTCGGTAGCAAGTCCGCCGACAGCCGCGATTGCGCAATCCCGATCAGTTGCGGCGAGATATCGACCGCCACCACATCAGCGCCGCGTGCGGCCAGTTCGGCGGTCATAAGCCCGGTGCCACAACCTGCATCCAGCACCCGTGCACCGCGCAGATCATCGGGCACTTGTGCCATCATCGCAGCCCGCATCCGGTCCCGCCCCGCGCGCACAGTTTCGCGAATACGGCTTACGGGGGCGTCTGATGTCAGGCGTTCCCAAACCTTCGTCGCGGTGCGGTCAAAGTAGGTTTCCACCCGGTCACGTGTTGCGGAATAGTCGGCCATTCTCAATCAAACCCCAGCAATTCGAATATTTCACGGTCGGGCAGGGGTGCAGGTGTAGAGCCCGGCTTCATAACCGACTGCCACAGGGTGCTGGCGAGTTTCATGTATTCGGCGCGGGCCATGACGACGTCTTCATCATCGTCCATCTCAAACAGCGTCTTTTTCTTCAGGCGCGACCGGCGGATGGCATCAATATCGGGCATATGCGCCAGACGGTTGAACCCAACGCGGTCGCAGTAACGATCCACCTCGTTGGTTTCGCGGCTTCGGTTGGCGACGCAGCCAGCAAGCTGCACTTTGTAATTGCTGGATTTCGCCTGCACCGCCGCGATGATCCGGTTCATCGCGTAGATGCTGTCAAAATCATTGGCTGTAACGATCAGCGCGCGGTCGGCGTGTTGCAAGGGGGCGGCAAAGCCACCGCAAACCACATCGCCCAGTACATCGAAAATCACCACATCGGTATCTTCCAGCATATGATGCTGTTTCAGCAGCTTAACCGTCTGCCCCACCACATAGCCGCCGCACCCCGTGCCTGCAGGCGGCCCGCCCGCCTCCACGCATTTCACGCCGTTGAATCCGATTGCCACGTAATCTTCGGGGCGCAGTTCTTCGGGGTGAAAATCCACCTCTTTCAAAATGTCGATCACGGTCGCTTGCAGACGGCCTGTCAAAGTGAAAGTGCTGTCATGCTTTGGGTCGCAGCCGATCTGCAAAACCCGCTTGCCCATCATCGAAAACGCGGCAGACAGGTTGCTTGACGTGGTCGATTTGCCGATGCCGCCCTTGCCGTAGACCGAAAACACTTTCGCGCCCTCGATCTTGGTGTCGGCATCCTGGTGCACTTGCACCGACCCTTCGCCATCACGGCCCAGATCACTACCAAGTCCCGCTGCTGCACGCAGATTAGGAATTTCATCACGCGGGCTCATATCGTGCCCCTTTCATTTTGGTCTAAATATCCCCGCCGGAGGCGTCTTCCCTTGGGGCTTGGGGTATAAGGGATCATTCTGCTGCGATCCCTTCAAGTCTGTCTTCCAATTCATCTGCTGCCCCTTGCAGCGCGGCCAATGTCGCAGCATCCGGCGTCCAATAAGACCGCTCAGACGCTTCAATCAAACGGTTCGCCATTCTGGCCGAGGCTTGCGGGTTCAAAGCCGCCATGCGCTTGCGCATAGCGTCGTCCAGCACAAAGGTTTCCGACAAGCGCTGATACACCCATGGCTCCACCTGCGCAGTCGTCGCAGACCAGCCCAGGGTATTGGTCACCTGCGCTTCCAACTGCCGCACGCCTTCGCCGCCATGCGACAACAGGCTTTCGTAAAACTTCGGGTTTAAGGTGCGTGAGCGGGCTTCGAGTGCGATCTGGTCGCGAAGCGAGCGGATTTTGCCCGTACCCCGCGTCTGGTCGCTGATGTAAACAGGCGTCTCCACCCCGCGCTGGCGCTTTACCGCGCGGGCAATGCCGCCAAGCGTATCAAAATAGTGATCAACCGAGGTGACGCCCAGTTCCACTGATTCAAGGTTCTGATAGGCCAGATCAACATCTTTCAGCGCCTTTTGCAGCACTTCGAGGTTCTTCACGGCCTTGCCATTGCGCCCGTAAGCAAAGGATTTCCGGTTCTCATAAGCGTCAGCCAATTCGTCTTCGTCGCCGAAGGTAGATTGATCGACCAGCACGTTGACGTTGGACCCATAAGCCCCTTCGGCATTAGAAAACACGCGCAAGGCGGCGGTTTCCATATCGCAACCCATTTGTTCCGCATAGGCCAACGCATGGGCGCGGATGAAGTTCTGCGACAAAGGTTCATCTGCCATCGCACATTTATACGCGGCTTCCGCCAGCATCTTGGTCTGCAATGGCAAAAGATCGCGGAAGATGCCCGACAGCGTCATCAGCACGTCAATCCGGGGCCACGACAGTTCGGATAGCGGGATCAGATCAGCCCCAGAGAGCCGACCATAACTATCAAACCGCGGACGGGTTCCCATCAAGGCCAGCGCCTGCGCAATCGGCCCGCCGTCAGATTTGATATTGTCAGACCCCCACAGAACCAGTGCCACTGTGCGCGGCAAGGTTGGGTGCGCATCGAGCAGTTTCGTCGCCTGCGCCGCCCCATCTCGCAGGGCAAATTCGGTGGGCATGCGGAACGGGTCAAACGCATGGATATTGCGGCCCGTCGGAAGAATCTGCGGGCTGCGGATCAGATCGCCGCCGGGCACGGGGGCGATGAAACGGCCCGAAAGTGCGCGCAGAATGGCGGGAATTTCGGTATCGCGGGCCAGCAGCGTATCAATCCGCACGCGCTCGGCCGCGTCCATCGCAGGCAACAGGTCCAGATAATCGGCACGGGCGGCGGCAGACATCGGGCGGCCCACCACGTGCAACCCGTCCGGGATCAGCGCATCTTCGGCTTCCAGCAGCTTCAACCACAACGCGGCTGGCTCATGCCCCGCCATATCAACAGCGGCGGCCTGCTCCACAATCAGCGTCTCAAGATCGGTCAGATCATGCGAGTCCGTAGCCGAAATCCGCCAGCGGGTCAGCGTTTCTTTCAGCTCAATCAGACCCTTGTAGAGGCCCGCCTGCGCCAGCGGCGGCGTCAAATGCGTGATGGTGATCGCGTTCGACCGACGCTTTGCCAGCGAGGCCTCAGACGGGTTGTTCGCCGCATAAAGATAGATGTTGGGCATCTCGCCGATCAGATGGTCTGGCCAATCGCCAGCCCCAAGGCCTGCTTGCTTACCCGGCATGAATTCCAAAGCACCGTGCATCCCGAAATGCAGTAAAGCATCGGCTTGGAATGTATTCCTCAGCCATAGATAAAACTGCACAAACGCATGCGTTGGGGCAAAGCCGCGCTCGAACAACAGGCGCATCGGATCGCCTTCATAGCCAAATGTTGGCTGCAAGCCGACGAAGACATTGCCAAAATGCTGGCCCAGAATGAACACCGACCGCCCGTCGGACTGTATCTTGCCGGGCGCAGCACCCCAGACAGCCTCGATCTGCGCCAAAGGCCTGGTGTTGCGCACAATCGTATCAGCCGACACAAATTCCGCTACGTTTGCAGGCTGTCCGTAGACGCTGGAATTGCCCTTCAACACTTCCGCGCGCAGATCATCCACTGTGGCTGGCACGTCGATCGAATAGCCATCCGCCTTCATGCCCAGCATGGTGTTGTGCAGACTTTCAAACACGCTCAGATACGCCGCTGTTCCGGCAGCTCCGGCGTTTGGTGGAAAGCCGAACAGCACGATGCCGACCTTTTTGCCCGCATTTCCCATCTTGCGCAAATTGGCCAGACGCAGCGTCTTTTCGGCCAGAACACCCACCCGTTCATGGCAAGGCGACATCGCTTTGGACAGGGCCGAGCCTTTGCACATTTGCGCACAGCCCTTGCAGCCGTCCAACCCATGACGGCCCGCAAAGACTGTGGGGTTCGTCGCCCCGTCGATCTCCGGCAACGCAATCAGCATCGTCGTTTCAATCGGCCCAAGGCCGGAGCCCGCCTGCGCCCATTGGCCAAGGGTTTGAAATTCCAGCGGATGTGCCGCAATATAGGGCACGTCCAGCGCTTTCAGCGACTCAACCGCCGCGTCACTGTCATTGTAAGCAGGGCCACCAACAAGGCTGAACCCGGTCAGTGATACCATGGCGTCAATGGTGACGCCCTTGGCATTTTGAAAAAACGCATTGATCGCCGGGCGGCCGTCAAGCCCGCCTGCAAAGGCAGGAACGCAGGCGATACCGCGCGCTTCAAAGCCGCGAATGACAGCGTCATAATGTGCTGTGTCTGACGCCAGTACGTAGGAGCGCAGCATCAGCAGGCCGACGGTCACTTTCGCATCCGCTGGGCGTGGCAGATCGGCCAGATTGGTGGTGATCCGGCCCGGCAGATCGGGGTGGTAGAGCGCCACTTCGGCGTAATCAATCGGCGCGTTTGAGGTGATGCCACGCCATTCGGTACGGCTGGCATAGCGCCCCATCAGATAGCGCAGCATCTGTTCCATGTTGTCGTCAGAACCGCCGAGCCAGTATTGCATCGACAAGAACCACGCGCGCAGATCCTGGCTTTTGCCGGGAATGAAGCGCAGGATTTTCGGAATGCGGCGAAGCATCGACATCTGGCGTTCGCCTGACGTGGCCGAGGTGCCCTTTTTCGGCTTCAATTTTTTGAGCAGCGCCATCAGCGGTGACGCGGGCTTGGACATATCCAGATCGCCCATTTTGGTCAGCTTGGTGACTTGGCTATCGGCGATCAGACAGACCATCGCATCGACGCGGGCGCGGGCGGCGGTCAGGTCGGGCAGAATGGCGTTCACATGTTCTTCGATGAACAGCATGTTGGCGATGATCATATCGGCATTGGCGACGGCGGTTTTGGTGGCGGCAAGCGATGATGGGTTTTCGGCCCACTCAGCTGCGGCGTGGATGGATACGGTGATGCCCGGGAACGCTTTCGATAGGGCAGGAGCGATCCGGGCGGCAGGGCCGGCGGAATGCTGATCCATGGTAACGATCACAACATTGTAAGGCTTTGGCCCAATACGGGGCGTTTCAACCTTATCCGCCAGATACCCATCATCGCGCATAATGTGCCTTTGCCTCATAAAGCGTCTCGACGCTGATTTGCAGTACACCCTTGTCGAGTGCATATTTTTCTGTGTTCCGCTTGGCCTTGCCGCGCACAAAGAACGGGATTTTCTTCAATTCACGTTCTGCAGCAGCCAGCCACATCACCTCGCCTGAAGCTAATTCCGCCTCGGCTTTCATTTCGGCCAAAATATCCCCGCCGGAGGCTTCTTGTTCTTCTGGCACGGCGATAGCCGCCGTTGCCTTGCCGCCATGGTGTGACGCGCCCGCAGCATCGTGAAACTCGAAATCTTCGCGGAACATCGTCAGCAAGTGTTCTTCCAGACCCATCACCAGCGGATGGATCCAGGTATCGAAGATTACATTCGCGCCCTCAAACCCCATCTGCGGCGAATAGCGGGCCGGGAAATCCTGCACATGCACGGGGGACGAGATCACGGCGCAGGGAATGCCGAACCG
>JACMNW010000185.1 GCA_014378345.1 Pseudorhodobacter sp.
CTGCCGGGCGATCCGCCTCCATCCCGAAATCGGTACAACGGTGCACAACGAACATATCGAATTCTTCGAACGACCCATCGTCTAACAGCAGTTCAATCCTCTCACGCGCGGTCAGCTTGCCCTTTGCATGTTGCGCGTCCACCCGGCGCTGGCCGCCACCACTGCGAGCCTGATCGCGCCTAATTTCCAGCTGTTGCAATATGTCATTCATCGGGCGTCCCTTGGCTTGCGTGGGGCAGCCTAGCCGCGCGCCCCTGGAACGGAAAGCGAAATTCAATCGGTTTGCAACGTCCCCATGCGCAAACTGCAGGGCCCATGGTGGCGATATCCACTACCGAACCGCATCCCAATCTTTGTGCGAGGTGATATGTTGACTATTCCGGTACCCACCCTGACCATCGGCCTGTTGATAGCGTCAAACGTTTTTTATCTTAAAGAACCGCTAACCTGAAATTACATTGCCGGGTTTGCTTTCATTACAAAAGGCGTGTTTTCCTCTTTCACATATGGAGCTGACGCAGGGTTGCACAGAGACTTGTGCAGTTAGGCGGTAGACAAGACAGCCGCGCAGGCATACCTCCGCCAAATGTCAGACTTTCCTGCGCCCCGGTTTTTGAACCGCACAACACCGCCCCATATTATGACGCTGATCCTGATTACGGGGTTGGCGGCGCTGTCGCTGAATGTGTTTTTGCCATCGCTGCCGTCGATGGCAAAGCACTTTGGGGTAGAATACCATGTGATGCAGCTTTCCGTTTCGTTGTATCTGGCGATGACGGCTTTTCTACAAATTTTTATTGGCCCGATTTCAGACCGTTTTGGCCGCAGATCTGTGCTGTTGACCAGCATTGCAATCTTTGTGGCCGCCACGCTGGGGGCAGTGCTTGCCCCTAATTTTGGTGTGTTCCTGGCCTGTCGCATGTTGCAAGCGGCGATTGCCACCGGGTTTGTACTAACCCGCGCGGTGGTGCGCGATATGGTGGCGCAAGATAAGGCCGCGTCGATGATCGGTTATGTGACCATGGGCATGTCGGTGGTGCCGATGATAGGCCCGGTCATCGGCGGCATGTTGGACAAGGCGTTCGGTTGGCAGGCGTCTTTTGCGATGCTGGGAATTGCCGGAGTGGCTGTGCTGGCGCTGACATGGAGCGACCTTGGCGAAACGGCAACAAACCGCGCGGGCAGCCTTCGCGACCAGGCCCGCCAATACCCCGAGTTGTTGAAATCACAGCGGTTTTGGGGCTATTGCCTTGCGTCCGCTTTTGCATCGGGGTCGTTCTTTGCGTATTTAGGCGGCGCGCCGTTTGTGGGCACCAACGTTTTCCATATGGATGCCGCAACGCTGGGGTTTTACTTTGGCGCGCCAGCCCTTGGGTATTTGATCGGCAACTTCCTGTCAGGCCGCTATTCAATGCGCTATGGCATCAACAAAATGGCATTGGCTGGCACGGTGGTGAACACGGCAGGGCTTGCCGTTTTGGCGATTTTGACAGCCCTTGGACTTGAAAACGCCAATCTGTTTTTTGGTCTGATCATTTCGGTTGGCCTTGGCAACGGCATCATGCTGCCCAGCACGAATGCGGGACTGTTGTCGGTGCGTCCTGCCTTGGCGGGGTCTGCCTCCGGTCTTGGGGGGGCTTTCACTATTGGCGGCGGTGCGGCGCTGTCGGCCCTTGCGGGCTATGTGCTGACACCCGGATCAGGCACCATGCCGCTGATTTTGCTGATGCTGGTGACATCGGCCATTTCCATTCTTTGCGTCCTTTGGGTCATGCGCCGTGCCCGTGCAATCGGGTTGTAGGGCCGAAATCCTACCGCAACGGCGCTAAAAACGCCGCAACCGCCTGCCAGTTTTCGGCTGTGCCTATGGGATTTTCATCCTCCCGCAGGGTCGATGACCCATGCACGCCGTGCTTTGGCACGAATTGAGTGGTTTTTCCCGGCACTGCCGCCAAAATCGCCTTGGCCGCAGCAATTTCGCCCGCGTCACTGGCCGAAGTGGCAAAGACCGGGGCAACCACCTTTGCCGCCGCCATATTCACCGAAAACACCGACCCAAAGTATTCACCCGGCGAAAAACTTAACA
>JACMNW010000186.1 GCA_014378345.1 Pseudorhodobacter sp.
ACGGCTGATTCCGGATCATCAGCCAGCTGATAATCGCCAAGCGGGCCACGCTCGCTGTAATCGGCATCATAAAAGACCGACGTCCGCCGCGGCAGCGGGCCATCAAGCTTGCGGTCCCGGTCATCGCGCAGCACCCACAGGGATACTGTATCGGTGCGGCCAAAAGACAGATGCCAATCACCCGCCGGGGTGGGGTGATGCGCCGGGATTTTCCAACCCGTGGGACCAAACGTAAGCCTGAGGCGCGGCCCTGTTGCGCTGTCACGATAACGCAGAAGCGCGCCGATTATTTGCCCGTTCCGCAGAAACCAGACGCGGTGACTTTCCCTGATAGCAATGACAAACGACTGACCGCCAGGCGTGGTGATGCGAACGGTTTGAATGCCCCAACTTGCGGGAGGGCCAGCCGGAGTGACGATGAATTCGGCCGTGTTGTCGGAAAAGTCATCTGGTGGTAACTGCCAGATGACCGTTTCTGATAGCGGTGTTTCGCTTTGTTTCAGGTGGGCGCAGCAGCGATCTTGCAGCTGATTTCCGGCAGACACCATCACCGTGATCACCCGGCCAGGATGGGCGGCCAAGACGGTTTGAATGGCCATTGCGGCGGGATGCGACCCATCTTGCGGCCCAGCGCTAAAGGCCCAGGGCAGGACGATAACCAAGGGTTTGGTGTCAAAGCGTGATGTCATTTGCAAAGCCGCCTCAATCAGCAGCGCCAAGACCCAGGTCAAACTATCGCCATCAGAATCGCGCAAAACTGCCATTGGAAGGTCTATGCCAAACAGAGCGGTTCTATCTGGCGAGTCGGTCGGTAAACCTGCCATCAGGTCTGCCATCGCGGTTCCGTGCCACAACGCATCCCGAAAAGCATTGCCGCCTGTGTCAAAACAGCTTCCGGGGAACCTTTTACCAAGGTCTTCAACGATGCGTTCTGATCCACCAGGGTCTTTTGTCATGCCGCAATAGGTTGCAATATCGCCTTCGGACAAGCCCGCAAAGGGTGGTAATCCGGCGCCGACGGCATCAAAATTCAGATAACGCATCGCCTTAAATCGTGATGCGTTACCGACACGGAAGCGCGCGTTCCAAAATGCTATGCCGATGTCGATTAACACGGCAGCCCGATCAAAGGTTTCGGTTGTGGCCAATTCCAGTTTTTCAAAATTTAGTGACCATGGTGCGTCGAACGGGGTTTCTTGCAGGGATGTAGGTGGCCCCAGAAAACAGCGCCGAAAGCTATCTGCATCACTAAAGCCACGGGTGACTAGAAAATCTGACAGGTCGCTTGGCACCGCAAGGGTTTTGGCCGACACAACATGGTAGTCAAGGCCGGTGCGGGCATTTATAGGGTCGTCTGGCAACACAAAGACAATACGACCGGGCATGTCCGGGATGGTATCTTTTGCGGCAATAGCTTGAAACGCGGCAGGCAAATAGTTGTAGGGCAAAAGATTGCCAATCACGCGTTCGGGTTCGGTGACGGTCAGATCATCTATCACGGTGCGTCCGTCCCAACATCAGTCAGCACTTTTTCTGCCAGCCATGGCAGGATGCCTGTAATGCCCCTTGTCGTGGCAGCATTGGCCGCTTCTGCAGGGGTTGGCCGATAGGATACGTTGCGCAAAATGAGTGATTTGAGGGCGAAATCCTCAACTGAAACCCCCAGTTGGGCCGTTGGGGCCGGCGCGGAAAACGTCGGCGGCACGGTAGCGGGCGAGATATGGATGTCGGCGCCAAACATACGATCCACGATGTGCGCGCCTAGCAAATCCCCCAAAATCGCCCCTGCATGGTGATCGACCGGATAATGAACCCCGGCATAGCCCCGGTTCAGCGCGATTCGGTTGGCCATCTGGCGCAAGAGAAAAAAGCTTTTCGGATAAAGCGCACCCAGAACGGCGGCGGCAGCAAAGGCTTCGGTTGCGTGGCCGCTTGGAAAGGCGCTGTGCGACGGCGTTCTAAGCGGTGGCGCAAGTTCATGGACCAAGACATTGGGCCGGGGCATGCGAAAAACATCTTTCATGTCTGTCGCGACCCGAAACGCCACTTCGAGCACCGCATCCATCAACACCATCAGCCACGGCTGGCTATCGGCTGTGATAGGAACTGCCTGCCCGAGAAAACTTAGCAGGTCTGTTTGCTGAAGGACAATCTCGGTCAGGCGGTCATCACGGTTCCACTTTTGGGCGAAGAGTTGGTTTATCTGTTTCTGCCAATCGGTAAGCGAGGCGGGTTGTGTATCCAGGACAAGCGTCAAGTTTACCGTGGAGCCAACTTTCATCTGCGCCTCACGCAGAAGATCGGTGCCTTTCGACACAACCGATATGCCCTGCATCAGCGCGGATACAACCAGATGTTTGCGATGACGGTTGTTCAGGCGGCGGAAAAGATCGGCCTCGGCGGGCCGCTGCAGGCGATCTGCTGGAAAATTTGCGGGCGCCGTGTTGAAGGCAAGCATTGCCGATTGCAGAGCAACACTTAGCAGCATCGACGAACCCTGCCCCAAGCTAGCCAATTCGTCATCACCAATCGCAGAATGATTTGAATGGTTAGAGTGGTTGGAATGGTTAGAGTGATTTGAATGGTTTGAAGCGGCCATGATTCCCCCGTTGTTTTGAACTTATGATCTCAGCAAAAGCGCAGGCCTATGGGTCGGCAATTATGGGAACAGCATACCCATTTTTTGTGGATTAGTGCCTGTTTTTTCCAACCAAGATTTAAACTTCCTGCCTTTGATTGGCCCACCAATCTGCATAGTCTTCGATAAATCGGTCCAGCAGCGCATCTGTCACGTTCGGCATGACGATTGCATGCGCCAGACCAAGATTGCTGGCCAGTTGGTACGTGCGCAGGATTTGATCAGAGGGTTCGGGAAACACCACAGTCAGCGCATAGGGGTTGCAAAGGACATCGGCCCCAAGTCCGCGCAATCGTTCTGCAAGCGTCTGTGCCCGGTTGACGCAGTGCAGTGCGTCATGGGCGTAGCCACCGTAACCATGGCCAAACAGTCGCGCCCAAACAGCAAGAACGGCATGGCCATTGCGTGACCCCATCAATGTGGTGTCGTTTGACCGCAGATAAGCAAATGCGCGGGCTATCCTTGTGCTATGGTGTTGGCGGCAAACCAGGGCACCACAGGGCATCGGTGTACCGATCATCTTGTGCCCTGACGTGGACAGGCTGTCGATTTCAGATTCGAAACTGGGCAGGATATTGGTGGGTACATGCTGCAAAAACGGCACTACCATGGCGTTTAGCGCGCCATCAATATGCACATAGCGGCGGTTTCGGTCGTAGCCCGCTGATTTAAGGGCTGAAAGCGCACCGATAATATCATCATGCGCGCCTTTCATGGTTGTTCCGCAGGTCAGGCAGACAATCACCTCGCGGCCTTTCAGGGCAGCCAGATGTTCGGCTAAATCGGCAAGGTCAATCTCGCCATTCAGAAGGCTTGCCACTTGCACGGCTGGTACGCGCAGAATCCGGGCGGCTTTCGGTATGGAATAGTGCGCATCAGCACTATGCAACAACACGGCATCAGGCAGCATTTCGCGGCCAAGATAGATGCCCCAAAGATTGCCTTCGGTGCCACTTGCGCCGATAGAGCCCCAATACTCATCCAAGTTATGGCAGCCCCAAAGGCGCATAAGCCATGTCATAACTTCGCGTTCCTGCGCGCAAACTTCAAATGCGTAGTGCGAGCCGGTATAAGGATCACTCAGGTTGTTGATCAGATAACCGCCTAGCGACATTGGTGGGGGAGGAGAAAAGGAAAGGTTGTAGGGATAGCCAAGATGCGTCTTATGAGCCGCCTCTATGCGGTTTTCGATCTGTGCAAATGTCGTTTCAAGCCGCTCGTTCCGGTTGGCTTGGGAAAACGGATTTAGATAAATGTTTTCGGTTTTCACTGTGACTATCCCCACGGTTTTGTGCAAATCTGCAACGATGGGTTGTTGAGGTACACGACAGTAGGCAGAGGCTACGAAAAGACCGTCATTGGATCGTCATCGCCGCTAAGGGTGATTAGCCCAACAGCGTTTCTTAGGCCGATTCGAAATAGGCCATCTTCGGCTGGCAGGCTTTAATCGATGATTTAAGTGGTGAGCCGGTCGGGATCCGAACCCGAGACCTACTGATTAAAAGTCAGTTGCTCTACCAACTGAGCTACCGGCCCACGCAGAGGGGTGCATAGAAACTTCAATGGGGGCGGTCAAGGGCGAAATCGGGGAAATTCAAGGCGGTCTGGCAAAAACACTGCGGCGGCAGTATAGGCGGGGTATGATGGAAAGAGATACGCCCTTGGGCCTGCCCTTCATGAAAATGCACGGGCTTGGCAATGATTTCGTGGTGATCGATTCGCGCGGGCGCGAGGCGGTGATGACGGCTGGTCTTGCGCGCGCGATCGGTGATCGGCACCGCGGTGTAGGGTTTGATCAATTGGCGGAAATTCGGGATGCCGTGAGCGCGGATTTTGCACTGGATTTTTGGAATTCTGATGGCAGTCAAGCGGCCGCCTGTGGCAATGCCACACGCTGTGTTTGCGATTTCATTATGACGGAGCGGGGCCTGTCTTCGGTGGGTCTGGTGACGGCGCGGGGGGATTTATCAGCAGTGCGACGGGCGGATGGGTTGGTTTCCGTCAATATGGGTGCGCCGCAGCTGGAATGGCGCAAGGTGCCGTTGGCGCGGGCTGTGGATATGCTGCATCTGCCGTTGCCGGGTGATCCGGTAGCAGTTGGGATGGGAAACCCACATGCGGTGTTCTTTGTGGATGATGCGGAAAGCGTTGATTTGTTAGTGCGCGGGCCAGAAGTGGAAAATGACCCGCTGTTTCCGCAGCGCACGAATGTGGAATTTGTGACCGTGACCGGGCCAGACCGGATGCGGATGCGGGTTTGGGAACGTGGGGCGGGCGTGACACTGGCCTGTGGATCAGGCGTTTGCGCGGTGACGGTGGCGGCACACTTGCGTGGGCTGACGGGGCGGTCGGTGCGGATTGATGTCGATGGCGGGATGCTGGAAGTGGACTGGCGCGAGGATGGGGTCTGGTTGACCGGGCCTGTTGCACATGGGTTTGACGGCCTGTTGTCGGCGGCTTTTGTGGCGGCGCACCGATGAACGCGCCGATTTTTGCCACGCTGGGGTGTCGTCTGAATGCCTATGAGACGGAGGCGATGAAGGAACTTGCCGCTGCTGCCGGGATTAAGGGCGCGGTCGTGGTGAACACCTGTGCGGTGACAGCTGAAGCGGTGCGTAAGGCCAAGCAAGAAATTCGGCGTTTGCGCAGGGAGAACCCGGATGCGACGTTGATCGTGACGGGATGTGCCGCGCAGACGGAGCCGGAGACGTTTGCGGCGATGCCCGAAGTTTCCCGCGTGATTGGCAATACCGAAAAGATGCAGGCCAGCACTTGGGCCGGGCTTGCAGTGCCGGATTTGATCGGTGTGACCGAACGGGTGCAGGTGAATGACATCATGTCGGTTCGGGAAACGGCGGGGCATCTGATTGATGGCTTTGGGCGGCACCGGGCCTACGTGCAGGTGCAAAACGGCTGTGATCATCGATGTACGTTTTGCATCATTCCGTTCGGGCGGGGCAATTCGCGGTCAGTGCCTGCAGGCGTGGTGGTGGACCAGATCAAGCGGTTGGTGGACAAGGGTTTTCTGGAAGTTGTGCTGACCGGGGTTGATTTGACATCATGGGGTGCTGATTTGCCGGGCGGGCCTAAGCTGGGTGATCTGGTGATGCGGATTTTGCGGCTGGTGCCGGATCTGGCGCGGCTGCGGATATCGTCAATTGATAGCATCGAGGTAGACGAGGCTTTGATGGGCGCGATTGCTGTGGAAAGCCGCCTGATGCCGCATTTGCATCTGTCGTTGCAGGCGGGTGATGATCTGATTTTGAAACGGATGAAGCGGCGGCATTTGCGGGATGACGCGATCCGGTTTTGTGAGGATGCACGGAAAGCGCGGCCTGAGATGGTGTTTGGTGCAGATATTATTGCGGGGTTTCCGACGGAGACCGAGTCCATGTTTGAAAACTCGCTGCGTTTGATTGGCGATTGCGGACTGACGTTTTTGCACGTGTTTCCGTTTTCGCCCCGAAAAGGCACCCCGGCGGCGCGGATGCCGCAGATGCGGGGTCCGGTGATCAAGGAACGGGCGGCGCGTTTGCGGGCGGCGGGAGAGATTGCGTTGGCAGGGCATTTGAACAGGCAGGTTGGGCGGCGGTTGCCGGTTTTGATGGAAGGCGCACGGATGGGGCGGACGGAAGGGTTCGCGGAAGTGGATTTTGGCGCGGATCAGCCGGAGGGGCGGATTGTCGAGGCCGTGATTTTGGGCGTGCAGGGCGGGCGGTTATTGGCCTGAGACGCGCACGAAGGTGACCAGATCGGATGCCTCCGGCGGGGATATTTTTGAACAGATGAACCTGGTGGGCGGCTAGCGGATTGTATCGCCGCGCTGCAGGGTAGGGGTAAGTTCGACCACGTTGTTTGAGCCAGCGGCGGCAATGATTTCGGCGGCGCGGCAGCCGATTTCGTAGCGGCAGGCATCCATGGTGGCGAGTTGGCGGGGCAGGCCGTCGAGCAACTCGACCCCGTTGAAGGCGGCGAGGCCGATTTTGCCTGGGATATCAAGGCCTTGGTGCAGGCAGTACAGCAAGCCGCCCGCGCCGATCATATCGTTGGAATAATATAGGAAATCGACATCAGGGGTACGGTTTTGAACGGCGGCGGTCATTTCGCGGCCCTTGAGAAGGGCGGAACCGCCGTTGTAAAATTCCCGGTCCACAAGGGTGAGGCCTGCTTTTGACAGGGCTTCTTCGAACCCTTCCAGACGTTTGCGGGCGCGGTGGTCGTGCGGCATCATGGTGCCAAGGAAAGCGATCTTGCGGTAGCCTGCCGCGATGATGGCTTCGGCCATTTGGCGGCCCGCGCGGCGGTGGGAAATGCCGACAGCGCTATCCACCGGGGTGCCGTCAATATCCATTATCTCGACAATCGGGATGCCCGCGTTTTGCAGCATGGCCTGGGCGGCGTCGGTATGTTCCAGCCCGGCGATAATAACGCCGGAAGGACGCCAAGACAGCATTTCGTACAGCACGGTTTCTTCGCGGTCTGGCGAATAGTTGGTGACACCGACCACGGGTTGCAGGCCGGTGGATTCCAGCGTGGCGGAAATGCCGGCCATCACTTCGGGAAACACCATGTTGGATAGGGACGGGATGATGACCGCCACAAGGTTGACGCGGCTGCTGGCAAGTGCGCCTGCGATTTTGTTGGGCACATAACCAAGCGTCCGGGCGGCGATTAGCACGCGTTCGCGGGTGGCGGGGGACACATCGCCGCGCGATCGCAAAACACGGCTGACGGTCATTTCGCTGACGCCAGATGCCTCGGACACATCGCGCAGAGTGAGGGTGCGTTTGGGTGGGGCTTTGGGTGGCAATGACACGTGGGCAGCACCTTTGGGTGACGGTTGCACCAAGTGTTACCGCAATCGCGGGGCTTGTCCAAGGTGGGATGATTGCGTATGTTACCGCTAACATCCGCCGATTTAGCTGCAGCTACCGATGCGTGATGCAAGCTTTGATAGTTTCGCGTGATGGTGGGGGGAGTGGTGGACCAAACTTCGCGCGCCCCCGTCTAGCACTCTTGCTTTGTTTTGAATGTGGGCCTATATGCGTTTAGCAGCGGTTTCGGCGTCCACACCCGAAGCTACCGATCGTCGCAAGCGGGCCTGTTGGCCCGTTTTTTGTTTTTGGAACTATCATGTCTGATCTTATTGCGAAAACTGCCATTGACCGGCGCTTGGCCGAGATTGTGACCCCGGCCATTGAAGGTTTGGGGTTCGAATTAGTGCGCATCCGGTTGATGGGTGGCAAGACGCGGACTTTGCAGATTATGGCAGACCGCCCTGAGGGCGGGATTATCGTGGAAGACTGCGCGAAAATATCGACCGCTGTATCGGTGGCGCTGGATGTTGAAGACCCGGTTGAGGATCAGTATATTCTTGAAGTGTCATCACCCGGGATTGACCGCCCGCTGACACGGTTGAAAGATTTTGAGATGTGGAAGGGCTATGAGGCCCGGATCGAGACGACGGAACTGATCGACGGTCGGCGGCGCTTTAAGGGGCTGTTGCAGGGCGTTGAAGGCGAGGAAGTGCTGATCGAGCTTGAAGAAGGCCCGGAGGCAGTGACCATCGGGTTGCAGTTTGAATGGCTTTCTGATGCCAAGTTAGTGCTGACCGATGATTTGATTGCGGAAATGCTGAAGCAGCGCAAGGCGAGCGGCAGCTTTGACGAGGCCGATTTTGACGAGATTGAAACAAGTGAAGGGGACGGCGACGAGGCCGTGACCCCCGAATCAAACACAACGACCAAGCATTAAGACCGGAGGATAGAGATGGCGATTACTTCTGCGAACCAGCTGGAACTGTTGCAAACGGCGGAAGCTGTGGCACGGGAAAAGATGATCGACCCCGAACTGGTGATCGAGGCGATGGAAGAATCCCTCGCCCGTGCGGCCAAGTCGCGTTACGGGTCTGAGCTGGACATTCGGGTGAAGATTGATCGCAAGACCGGGCGGGCGACGTTCGCACGCATTCGCACGGTTGTTGAAGATGCGTTGATGGAAAACCACCATGCGCAGATGACGGTGAAAGATGCGAAGGCGCATCTGGCCGAGCCAAAGGTGGGCGACGAGATTATTGACGAAGTGCCGCCGGTTGAACTGGGCCGGATTGCAGCACAGTCGGCCAAGCAGGTGATCTTGCAAAAGGTGCGCGAAGCGGAACGTGACCGTCAGTACGAAGAATTCAAGGACCGCAAGGGCACGATCATCAACGGTCAGGTCAAGCGCGAGGAATACGGCAATATCATCGTCGATATTGGCCGTGGCGAAGCGATTCTGCGCCGCAACGAAAAGATTGGCCGCGAATCCTATCGCCCGAACGACCGCATCCGCGCCTATATCAAGGATGTGCGCCGTGAAGCGCGGGGGCCGCAGGTGTTCCTGAGCCGGACCGACCCGCAGTTCATGGCGGAA
>JACMNW010000187.1 GCA_014378345.1 Pseudorhodobacter sp.
CGCGTCTGGTGCCCGGTTGGACCAAACCGATTGTGATTGGCCGCCATGCCTTTGGCGACCAATACCGCGCGACCGATTTTCATTTTCCCGGCGCGGGCAAGCTGACGATGAAATTCGTCGGCAACGATGGCACAACCATTGAAAAAGACGTCTATTCGGCCCCGTCGGCGGGCGTCTATATGGGGATGTATAACCTTGACGACTCAATCATCGACTTTGCCCGTGCTTCGCTGAACTACGGCCTCAATTTGGGTTGGCCAGTTTACCTCAGCACAAAAAACACAATCCTGAAGGTCTATGATGGCCGTTTCAAAGACCTGTTTCAACAGATCTATGAGGCCGAATTTGAAGCGGCGTTTAAAGCCAAAGGCATTGTCTACGAACACCGCCTGATCGACGATATGGTTGCCAGTTCCATGAAATGGTCTGGTGGCTATGTCTGGGCCTGCAAAAACTATGACGGCGATGTGCAGTCTGATCTGGTGGCGCAAGGCTTTGGATCGCTTGGCATGATGACATCCGTTTTGATGACGCCCGATGGCAAGATAGTGGAAGCTGAGGCAGCTCATGGCACCGTCACCCGCCACTTCCGCCAGCATCAGCTGGGCAAGGAAACCTCGACCAACTCCGTAGCGTCAATCTATGCGTGGACGGGTGGCCTAAAGCACCGCGCCAAGCTGGACGACAATGCAGAACTGCTGCGCTTTGCCGAAACGCTGGAAAAAGTAACGGTTGATACGGTTGAAGACGGCTTTATGACCAAGGATCTAGCGCTGCTGATTGGCCCGGATCAGAAATGGCTGACGACGATTGGCTATCTGGAAAAGGTCGATGAATACCTGAACAAGGCGATGTAGCAGGCTTCTTTTTCGCTTAAATACTCATCTAGAAGCCCGGGGATGCACCGTCCCCGGGCTTTCCAATTCATGGCGCATCATCGGCTATGGCCTTCGCGGGCCAAACCCTGTATGCGCGCCCCAACCCTAATGATCTGAAAGTGATACCTCCCGATGGAGCTTCGTAACATCGCCATCATCGCGCACGTTGACCATGGCAAAACCACCCTTGTGGATGAATTGCTGAAACAGTCTGGTGCGTTCCGCGACAACCAAGCCGTGGCCGAACGGGCGATGGACAGCAACGATATTGAACGCGAACGTGGCATCACGATTCTGGCGAAATGTACCTCGCTGGAATGGGATGGGCGGCGTATCAATATCGTCGATACCCCCGGCCACGCCGATTTCGGTGGCGAGGTGGAACGTATTTTGTCGATGGTTGACGGTGTGGTACTGCTGGTGGACGCGGCTGAGGGCCCAATGCCGCAAACCAAATTTGTCACGTCCAAAGCATTGGCCTTGGGCCTGCGCCCGATTGTGGTGCTGAACAAGGTCGATAAGCCTGATGCAGAACCAGACCGCGCGCTGAACGAGGTGTTCGATCTGTTCGCCAACCTGGGTGCCGATGATGACCAGCTTGATTTCCCGGTTCTCTATGCGTCTGGCCGCGCTGGTTGGGCGGATGTCGCCCTTGATGGCCCGCGCAAAGACCTGTCGGCGCTGTATGATCTGGTACTGAAACACGTGCCACAACCTGCCCAACTTGCGCGCCGCGATGAACCCTTTCAGATGCTTGCCACCACCCTGTCAGCCGACCCGTTTATCGGCCGCATCCTGACAGGCCGTGTTGAGGCGGGCACCGTTAAAGCGGGCGATACCATCAAAGCGCTGTCGCGCGATGGTGAAAAGCTGGAACAATTCCGCGTGTCGAAAGTGTTGGCCTTCCGTGGCCTAAGCCAAGCGCCCATTGAAGCGGGTGAAGCGGGTGACATCATCACGCTTGCTGGCATGTCAAAAGCCACAGTCGCCGACACGCTGTGTGCGTTGGAAAATGAAATCGCCCTGCCCGCGCAACCGATTGATCCGCCTACTATTTCGGTAACATTCGGTATCAATGACAGCCCATTGGCTGGCAAAGATGGCACCAAGGTGCAATCGCGCGTTATACGTGAACGCCTGATGAAAGAGGCAGAGATCAACGTGGCGATCAAGGTCACCGATACCCCCGGCGGCGACGCGTTCGAGGTTGCTGGTCGCGGCGAATTGCAGATGGGTGTGTTGATCGAAAACATGCGCCGCGAAGGGTTTGAACTTTCCATATCGCGCCCGCGTGTGCTGTTCCAGACCATCGACGGCGTGCGTCATGAGCCGATTGAAGAGGTTACAATCGACGTCGATGATGATTACACAGGCGCCGTGATCGAAAAGATCACCGGTCCCCGCAAGGGCGACCTGATCGAGATGAAACCCGCTGGCGTGGGCAAGACCCGCATCATAGCACACGTGCCATCGCGCGGATTGATCGGTTACCACGGCCAGTTTATGACCGACACGCGCGGAACAGGCGTGTTGAACCGCGTGTTTCACGAATGGGCCCCCCACAAAGGCCCGATTGAAGGCCGCCGTGCAGGTGTTTTGATCTCGATGGAAAGCGGAATTTCGGTGGCCTATGCCATGTGGAAGCTGGAAGATCGCGGCCACTTCTTTATTGGCGTGCAGGAGCCAGTATATACCGGCATGATCATTGGTGAACATAACCGCGATAATGATCTTGAAATTAACCCACTGAAGGGCAAACAGCTTACAAACGTGCGGGCGTCTGGCACGGATGAAGCGGTGCGCTTGACCACGCCGGTGAAATTGTCACTGGAACAGGCGATTGCATATATCGACGATGATGAATTGGTTGAGGTAACGCCAAAAGCCGTGCGCATGCGCAAGCGGCATCTGGACCCGCACGAACGTAAACGCGCTTCGAAATCAGCTTAAACAGAAACTCCGCCCTCAGCTGAATGTGTGGGGGCGGCGTTTTTACTTGCGGGTGTCGCAGGGTTTCAAACTTCTTCCACAACCACCAAATCCCGAACACTCGCCCCCTTGGCATGCGCCAAAGCCAGCTGATAGTCGGGCGAATTGTAGCATTCCACTGCCGCCTCCAGGCTTGGAAACCGTGCCACAACATTGCGCGGGCGTTCCTTGCCTTCCAGCTGCACATAACGGCCACCACGGGCAAGGAAAACCCCGCCGTGCGCGGCTATGGCAACAGTCGCACCCGATGCATACCGGCTGTAAGCTTCGGCATCCGTCACATCAACATGGGCAATCCACAGCGCTGTTGGCATGGCCTACCCCCTGATCACGGCTTCCGCCGCCTTGATTGCGGCATCGGCCCCGGCAATATTCATGCCCCCAGCCTGCGCCATATCGGGACGGCCACCCCCGCCTTTGCCACCAAGTGCTTCGGCGGCAGCCCGGGCCAGATCGACGGCAGACAAACGGTCTGTCAGGTCTTTCGTCACCCCCGCCGCGATAGCAGGTTTCGCCCCAGTATCCGCGATCAGCAACACCGCACCTGACACCATCTGCGCCTTCATCTCGTCAATCAACCCTGGCAGATCCTTGCCCGATACGCCCGCCATTACCTTAGCTGTGAACCGTATCCCATTGATGTCCTTAAATTCAGCTGCCGTTGAACCACCGCCTCCCATCGCCAATTCGCGGCGTAGTTGTGCGACCTCGTTCGCCAGTCCACGGCGTTCATCCAACAATGCTTTTGCCCGATCTGCGAGGTCTGCGGGCACGGTTTTCAACACGGCGGCAACATCGGCCAGTTGCTTCATCTGAGCGTTGATATGCGCAAGCGCCCCAGCACCCGTCAGCGCCTCGATCCGGCGCACACCGGATGAGGACGCGGAATCGCTGAGCAAAAAGAACAACCCGATTTCGCCCAATCGCGCTACATGGGTGCCACCACATAGTTCCAGCGAATAGGTCTGACCATCGGTACCCTTGCCCGACCCCGGCCAGGCGCCCATGGAAACCACACGCACTTCATCGCCGTATTTTTCGCCAAAAAGCGCCTGCGCGCCAAGGGCTCGCGCGTCATCCGGGGTCATGATCCGCGTTTCAACCGCGGTATTCTGGCGGATCAAGGCGTTTATCTCGGCCTGCACCGTTGCCAATTCTTCTGCGGACATGCCCTTGGAGTGGCTAAAATCAAACCGCAAACGGTCGGGCGCATTCAACGACCCGCGCTGCGCTACATGATTGCCAAGCGTTCGGCGAAGGGCCTCGTTCAACA
>JACMNW010000188.1 GCA_014378345.1 Pseudorhodobacter sp.
ACACCCATGTTGCGGATGCTTTCGGTCGGCTCGATGAAGGTCCGGCCCATGTACTGGTTGCGAATGATCCCCATCGCATAGGGAATGCCCGATTGCTGGCTGTAGCCGATGGCGGCGGGTGTTCCTGAATCCGGCACCGGGCACACCAGATCCGCGTCAACTGGCGCTTCTTTCGCCAGTTCCACGCCGATCTGGTGGCGGGTTTCATAGACTGAACGACCACCCAAAATTGAATCAGGGCGGCTGAAATAGACGTGTTCAAAGATGCAGAACCGCGACATCGGGGCGCCGAAGGGCCGGGTCGAGGTGATCTTGCCATCCTCAATCACCACCATTTCGCCCGGCTCAATCTCGCGCACAAATTCTGCGCCGATGATGTCCAACGCGCAGGTTTCCGATGATAAAGCCCAGCTTTGGTCGCCCAGACGACCCAGAACCAAGGGACGCACGCCCAACTGATCGCGGACCCCGATAAGCTTGGTCCGGGTCATGGCGACAATGGAAAACGCGCCTTCGACCCGGCGCAACGCGTCTTTCATCCGTTCAGGAATGGTTTTCTGGATCGAACGCGCCATCAGGTGGATGATGCACTCGCTGTCGGACGACGATTGGAAAATTGACCCACGCTCTATCAATTCTTTCCGCAAGGCATGGGCGTTGGTCAGGTTGCCGTTGTGTGCGATGGCAGCGCCACCCATGGAGAACTCACCAAAGAACGGCTGCACGTCGCGGATGGCGGTCGCACCCTTCGATCCAGCGGTCGAATAGCGCACATGGCCAATCGCCAAAGCTCCGGGCAGGGTGTCCATCACCTCGCGTTTGGTGAAATTGTCACGTACATAGCCAAAGCGGCGGGCGGAGTTGAAGCCGTCGTTCGGGTCATAGCTGACGATGCCGCCAGCCTCTTGCCCACGGTGCTGCAACGCGTGCAGGCCCAAGGCGACAAAGTTCGAAGCATCCCCCACGCCGATCACGCCGAAAATGCCGCACTCCTCTTTCAGTTTGTCATCGTCAAAAGGGTGAGCGTAATGGCGCTGCATGGTTCCTCCGAATCCGGGTGAATCTGCGGGTGGTTTAGTCGGAAGCTATAGGGAAGTCACGCCCGGAATGGCTCCACTTGCCGCAATGCGGCGTTGCAAGATCAATTACTTGGAGCCGGTGCAGTTGTACCAGTTGTTGCAGCAGCGGCGGGCACCGCAGGGGCAGGTGCCGTCGGGCAGATCGCGGTCAACTTGTTGTAATGATCCACAATCATTGTCAGCAGGTTGTCGGGCATGGACGATTGGATGCCGCCCTTGAAGCTGTCATAGACCTTGGCGGACCGTGATTGGTCGACCATCGCAATGGATTGGTGCGCCATGTCGTAGATCAGAAAGGCCGCAGCGGCGAGCGCTATGCCGCGCACCGCACCGAACAGAAAGCCTATCCCCTGATCAACCCCGCCCAGAAACGACCGTTGAATGACAGACGAAAACAACGGCGTGAACAGCGAGGCGATGATGAGCCCGATCGCAAACACCAAGGCAAACGCCGTGATGATCGACAATTCGCAGTTGTCGCCGATCATCTTGTTGATCACCGGGATTTCCTTGACGAGCGGCTGACCCGCCCCTGCGAACAGATAGGCCAGCACGGCGGCCCCGACCCATCCGGCAATCGCCAGCGCCTCACGCACGAAGCCGCGCGAATAGGCGAGGATCGCTGACAGCACGATGATGCCAGCCACAACGCCATCGACGAGGGTAAATCCGTTCATTCTTCTCTCCCGCGTTCAGCCTGCGCCAAACATCTCGCCTACAAACGCCGTCAGGTCCGGCATCTCTCGCAGCCTGATCCCGCTCGCCTGTGTATACTTTGACAGACGCGGCGCAATGGCCTGTGTGAAACCAAGTTTTGAAGCTTCTTTCAACCGATTTTCCGTCTGGCTGACAGGACGGAGAGAGCCTGACAGGCTGATCTCGCCGAAAAGCACCATGTCTGGCGGAATTGCCACATCCTCCCGCGCCGACAGGATGGCCCCGGCGATGGCAAGACCGGCGGCGGGTTCATTGACGCGCAGCCCCCCAGCGACGTTGAGGAACACATCGAGGCCCGCAAAAGAGATGCCAACGCGGGCTTCCAAGACGGCGAGTATGGTGGAGAGGCGGCCGCCGTCGATGCCCACCACGGTGCGACGCGGGGTGCCCAAGGTAGAGGGTGCGACGAGGGCTTGGATTTCGGTGAGGACGGGTCTGGTACCCTCAACGCCCGCGAAAACCGCCGATCCGGGGGTGGCTTTTTCACGGTCTGACAGGAACAGGGCAGAGGGGTTGGAGACTTCCGCAAGGCCCGCCCCCGTCATCTCAAACACACCAATCTCATCGGCTGGCCCAAAGCGGTTCTTGACGGCGCGCAGGATGCGGAATTGGTGGCCGCGCTCACCTTCAAAGTACAACACAGTATCAACCATGTGTTCGACGACGCGAGGCCCGGCGATCTGGCCATCCTTGGTCACGTGCCCGACCAGCACCACCGAAACCCCGCGCTTTTTGGCGAAAGTGACCAGTTCATGTGCAGCAGCCCGGACTTGGCTGACGGAACCGGGAGCAGACTCAATCGTGTCCAGCCACATTGTCTGGATCGAATCGATAATCACCAGACCGGGGCGTTCGCGGTCCAGCGTTGTCAAAATGTCGCGCAGGTTGGTTTCAGCGCCCAAAGCCACAGTCGCATCCTGCAACCCCAGCCGCTGCGCACGCATCTGCACCTGCGCCGCAGCCTCCTCACCCGAGATATACATGCACTTCAGGCCCGCACGCGCAAACGCTGCCACCGCCTGCAACAGCAGCGTGGACTTGCCGATGCCCGGATCACCGCCGACCAGGATGGCCGAAGCTGGCACCAGACCGCCGCCCAGCGCCCGGTCCAGCTCTGCCATGCCAGAGGCCATGCGGGGCGGAGCCTCTGCCTGCGTGGCAAGATCCGTCAGCGGAATGGTGCGCCCCTTGACTATCGGCCCCTTGGGACCGGCGGTCGCGGCCCTGGTCCAATAGTCCCGAGCTTTATTATCCTCCCCGGCCGCCTGATAGACATGGCCGGCCTCGAACAGCACACTCGGGTCATTGGGGGTCATTGCCAGTGCGCGGT
>JACMNW010000189.1 GCA_014378345.1 Pseudorhodobacter sp.
AAAAACTTGGACTCATTTTACTTTCTAAAAACATATATTGGCAGTCGAAAACTAGCCAAACCACCCCCCATACTCCGCCCGCAGCACATTCTTCTGTACTTTCCCCATCGCGTTCCTTGGCAGCTCGTTCACCACCACAGCCGCCTTAGGGTGTTTGAATCGGGCGAGGGAGGCATGGAGGGTTTTTAGCACTTGGTCCGGGTCCAGCCTGGTGCCCGCCACGGCGGTGAGCACAGCAAACACCGCCTCGCCAAAGTCCGGGTGCGGCAGGCCGATGACGGCGGATTCGGCGACGCCGGGGGTGGCGTCTAGCAGGAGTTCCAGTTCTTTGGGGTAGATGTTGAAGCCGCCGGAGATGATCAGGTCTTTTTGGCGCCCGACGATGTGCAGGTAGCCGTCTGCGTCGAAAAGGCCCAGATCGCCGGGGAGGAAGAAGCCGTCGGGGCGGAGTTCAGCGGCGGTTTTGTCGGGCATGTTCCAGTAGCCTTTGAAGACGTTGGGGCCGCGGACCTCGATCATGCCAGTTTTGCCTTGGGGCAGGGTTTCGCCGTTTTCGGTGATTTTAACCTCGACGCCCGGCAGGGGGTGGCCGACGGTGCCTGCGCGGCGCTCGCCCATGTAGGGGTTGGAGGTGTTCATGTTGGTTTCCGTCATGCCATAACGTTCCAGGATTTTTTGACCGGTTCGGGCCTCAAACGCGCGGTGGGTATCGTGCAGCAAAGGGGCGGAGCCGGAGATAAACAAGCGCATGTGGGCAGCGGCTTGCTTCGTGAAGCGGGGATCATCCAGCAGGCGGGTGTAGAAGGTGGGAACACCCATCATCGCGGTAGCGCGGGGAAGGTGGTGGAGGATTGTGTCTGGGTGGAAATTGGGCAGAAAGATCATGGTGCCGTGGGTCAGCAGGGCCACATTGGTGGCCACGAACAGGCCGTGGGTGTGGAAAATGGGCAGGGCGTGAAGGAGGGTATCATTTGAGGTGAACCGCCAAAGACGGGCGAGGGTTTGTGCGTTGGACAGCAGGTTGTCTTGACTGAGCATTGCACCCTTGGAGCGGCCCGTAGTGCCGGAGGTGTAGAGGAGGGCTGCAAGATCATCTGGCTGCCGGGGCGTTGGGGTGAAGGTGGCAGGTTGGGTTTTTGCGGCGTCGATCAGGGTGCCGGAGCCATCTGAGTTCAGCGTAAGCACCGGCATTTCTGGCGCGAGAGTGGCCGCACGCGCGCTATCACAGACCAGCAGGCGCGGGGTGGCATCGGTTAGGAAATACGCAACCTCGGAGTCGGTATAGGCTGGGTTTAGCGGCAAGAACACGACACCTAGGGCCACGCAGGCGCCATAGAGGGCCAAGGCTTCGGGGGATTTGGTAATTTGGGCAGCGACCCTATCGCCCGGCTGAATGCCATTTAAGTGCAAGACGTTGGCTATTCGGCAGATCTGGGCGTGGAAGGCGTCGCCGATGATTTCGCGGTCGCAGGGTAAGATCAGCACAGCCGACGTTCTGCCGTTCAGGGGTGCGAAAAGTGCATCAAATAGTAGATTTGCCACGGAGCAGTTTCCTGAATTTTAAGATTTTGCGGACATATCATTGGGCCAGCGCAGCAAACAAGCGATGTAGGTTTGTTAGCCGTAATTGTTGCAAGAGGGATGCCCGACTGTTTCGATACCACGACAAACCGCCGCGATAACTCCATTTTGACGCCCAAGTTTTGCCGTGCTGATTAACCACAACCTAGAGTATAACAAGCTTGGATTGGAGACGATCATGAAATTCGCAAATACCCTGCTTGCCCGCCTTGGGCTCACTCCAAAAGTCAATGCCCCCGATGCATTTGATCTTCGCTTGCGCAAAATTGAACGGCGTGAAGCGGCTTATGCCGCCCAGCGACGCCTGTTCAAAAATCAATCGTCACAGCAGGCAGCCTGATTTCGCGCATTAGATCGCGAACTTCCTGCCGGGCTGCGATGTTGGATATGTTCAGCTGATCAACTCCGGTGTCCTTGAGGTCCAGCAGCGTCAGCCCGCGTGGAAACAGTTCGCGAAAGATCACGCGTTCGGAAAAACCCGGTGCGACACGAAAACCAATGCGTTTTGACAGGTCTTCCAAAGCGGCACCGACTTTTTTCTTGTTGTGCATTTGTTGCGCACCAAGGCGGTTGCGCAGCACGATCCAATCTATTGGTTTTAGCCCAGCCTGGGCCCGCAACTGGCGCGCGTTCCAGACCATTTCGGAATAGATAGACGGACCTTTGACGCGGCCGGTTTCATAATCAACCCGCGCCAGCAGATCAAAATCAATGAAACTGTCATTTAGCGGGGTGATTAAGGTATCGGCCAGCGAATGGGCGACCTGGCTAAGCCGGGTGTGCGAACCGGGGCAGTCGATCATTATGAAATCCGACGTCGGTTCCAGCGCGGAAATGGCGGCGGACAGGCGGTGATCATAGGCATTTTCGCCGGGCGGAATAAGGCTGGCGTCAATTTCTGGCATGTCTTGGTAGTTGGGTGATGGCAGGGTCAGACCGGTGCGGCGCAGATAGGCCAAGCGGTTTTCAACATAGCGCCCAAAGCTGCGTTGCCGCAGATCAAGATCAAGCGCGCCCACCCGGTGGCCCATGCGCACAAGGGCGGTTGCCACATGCATACAGGTGGTCGATTTGCCCGACCCCCCCTTTTCGTTGCCGACAACGATGATATGCGCCATGTTTGGTCCGCGCCCCCCAGCAACCTGCGATATGTGTTATTGGCAAGGCTTGCAGCCAAGGGGAAGCGTTTTCTGAAGTTTGATGTCGGAAGTTGGCAATTCTTGCTTTTGCGTCGGCATTAGCCGACCAATTTATCGCAGCGTGTGAACACGCTTTCGCCCCATCCCTTTGACTTGTCAGTGTCCACACCAATTCTTTAGGACATCGCATCTGCGGACAGGATTAAATAGCCGGTTTCACCATCGCGGTCGCGCCGCATGCTGATGCGATTTCCGTCTGTTGAAATTACGGTACAGGCCACGGCATCTAAAATCGATCCATCACTGTAAGCGACTGATTTAGGACAATTAAACTGTACCTTGCGGCCATCATAATCAAAACGCATCCGCGACGGATTTTTGGTGCAGGGCATGTCGGGAAGGATTTGCAGACCCTAATCACCTTTGGCTTGGTCGGTCAAATCATAAGCGTTTGCCGTGGTGCATGAAGCGTGTAGGGCCACTGCCAGACACAAGACAGTGTGTGAAAGAAGGCTGGTTGGCACGAATTCTCGCTGCGCAAAGGCCAGATATGAAAACGCCGCCCGATTGCGGGCGGCGTTTCAACGACTGGATTTGCTATCAGAAACCCAACCCGGAATACTTGTTCTTGAACTTCGACACGCGGCCGCCGGTATCCAGCAATTTGGCCGAACCGCCGGTCCAGGCCGGGTGGACGGTGGGATCAATGTCCAATGACATTTGATCGCCTTCCTTGCCCCAGGTGGTGCGGGTTTGGAAAATGGTGCCATCGGTCATTTTGACGTTGATGGTGTGATAGTCGGGGTGAATTTCTGCTTTCATCTGACTGATCCTTACGCGCTGGCCGGGGCTTTGTAATTGGTATCTTCCATGATCCG
>JACMNW010000190.1 GCA_014378345.1 Pseudorhodobacter sp.
CCACAACGTGCAGCGTCAGCGTTGTTTTGCCCGACGACTCTGGTCCGTATATTTCAATAATCCTGCCCTTTGGCAGACCGCCAATGCCCAAGGCAATATCCAGACCGATGCTGCCGGTTGACGTGGCCTCAATATCCATGGCCGGGCTATCCGCCCCCAGCCGCATGATAGAGCCTTTGCCAAATTGCCGTTCAATCTGTGCAAGCGCGCTTTCGAGAGCTTTCGATTTATCACCAGACTTGTCCATATCGCGCTTTCCGTTCAGATCGAGGAGTGTCGCCGTTGCCATGTGTCTATCCTTATTTCACAGCCGCAGATCAGCGGCAATCGTCGCGTTTGTTCCCTAAGTGTTCTCACCTGTATGAGACCAAAAGAAGAACATATCAATCACTTTTTCCTAAATTTAGCTTTTTACGAAATGGGTTAAAGGTTAGTTAAAGCACGCAATCTAAGTGAATTAATTTTGACAAGGAGCAGAAATGCTTGTTTTCTGGAAGCCTAAACTGGTTTTCTAAGCAATGCCAAAAACAGGAACAGCTGCAATCGAAGCGGCACTCGAATCATTGGCTGCCGTTGCCATCCCGCGCCCCCCAGCCCTGAAGCACACCACAGTCCGGCGCTATCATCAGTTTTTGCACCCCTGTCTCGAGGCGGCGTCAGGTGGGCCGTTTGGTGCAATGGCGTCAATTCGGGAACCACGCGATTGGTTGGGCAGCTGGTACAGGTTTGGCCAGCGCGATGGAATTACTGAGCCGAACAAAAGCACCGTCGGCATCAACTTTGATGATTTTGTGCAGGCCTGTTGTTCGGACACTCGCCCGACGTTTGCCGACGTCGGGTCGCAGTCAGATTTCTTGCAGCCTTACGGGGAACACTGGCTTGATAAGCTGTTTCGTTAAGAAGATATCACGACTTTCTGCACTCTTATTGGAAGATAAACTGAATTGTGTAATCAGTTTGCCCCGCCTGAATGTGTCACCGGCCGGAACTCTTGAGTTGTCACAAAAAACTGAAGACCTGCTGCACCAGTTTGCCGCCCGCGATTTTGCAATTTACCAATCCTTGAAGCCCGGGCTACCATAAATATAGAGCGGTTAGTGAAGTTGCCCCTGCACCGTGATTGTCAGATCATTCAGCGAAAAAGGCTTTGGCAAGAAAACAGAATTCGGAATGCGCGCCTGGCCTTCGGTCAAACAGTCTTCGGCATAGCCTGAGACAAAAATCACCCGCACATCTGGGCGTGATAGCAAGGCTTTGCGCACCCAACTTGGGCCGTCCATGCCTGGCATGACCACATCGGTAACAAATACATCAACTTCAAGCGACGGATCCTCCAGCGTTCTTAGTGCTTCTTCCGCATTTTCCGCCTCTAGCACGGTGTAGCCACGCATTCGCAAGGCACGGCTGGCAAAAGCCCGTACCGGGGCTTCATCTTCAACAAGCAAAACCACGCCTTCGCCCTGTTTCATCAATACTCGACGGTTATCTTGCACTGGCGGGGGCAATAAATCTTCTGCCTCTGGCTGGCGTATGGGGAAGTAGATTTGGAATGTTGATCCTTCGCCTAAAATACTATCAACGAAAATATAGCCGCCGGATTGTTTCACGATGCCGTAAGCGGTTGACAGGCCAAGGCCGGTGCCTTCGCCAACCCGTTTGGTGGTGAAGAACGGCTCAAAAATCTTTTCAATCCTATCTGCGGGTATCCCGCAGCCGGTATCGATAACACGGATGATGGCATAGTCGCCCGCAGCTACTTTGGCACGGTCTCGCTGCAAATCCTGTGTCAATTTGCAGTGTTCCGTTTCGATCCGGATGGTGCCGCCTTGTTCCATCGCATCACGGGCGTTGACCACCAGATTGATTAGTACCTGTTCCAGCTTGCTTTTGTCAGCCCGAATGGGGCCGAGGTCAGCGGCATTTGCGACTTGCAGTTTCACCTTTTCGCCAAGCAAACGGTTCAGCAGATGGGTCAGATCGGACAACACATCCTGCACATCTATTTGTTCAGGCTTCAACGTCTGCTTGCGGGAATAGGCCAGCAATTGTGCGACTAGGCTCGCCGCTCGATTGGCATTTTGATGAATTTGCACCAGATCAGCATAATCGTGATCTTCGCGGTCATGACGTAACAATAACAAATCACAATGGCCAGAAATTGCTGTCAGCAAATTGTTAAAGTCATGCGCAATGCCGCCGGCCAACTGCCCGATGGCCTGCATTTTCTGGCTTTGCACAAACTGGGCTTCAAGTGTTTTCAGGGCTGTGGCGTCATTCAGCACGGCAAGCACGCCTGCGCGGCCAATGTCTACAAATCTGCGCAGGCTGACTTGCAAAAACTGTTCGGCATCTTTTCCACGTGCGCGCAAAACTTCTGCCGCTACCGCGACCCGTTCCGTCACCACATCATCCAGCCAATCCTTTACCGGGCGACCAAGCCCTTCAAACAGATCGTGGAACATTTGCCCCGGGGCTGCATCATGCGCCAAAAGATCCCGCGCCGCCCTGTTGGCCACAATCAAGGTGCCGTCGGCGGTGAACTTCATCAAGGCGACCGGCACATGTTCAAAGTCGGCAAGCATGGTTTCACCCTGCGTACGGGCTGCCACTGGCATAAGATAAATTTCCCGTCTTTCCCCGGCACCTTCTATTTCTGCCAGAATTGCGCGCACAGGGCCGGTACTTGCATTCACTTCCACCTCTTCGCCAGAATAGAATGCTGTGCCGTTAAAGACCTGATCTATCCGTTTTGGCCGCGCGCCCAGCAAACGGCGCATCGCCTCGTTTGAAAATAGAATGACTCCGGTCTTATTGGCCACCAGCATGGGCAGGCTAAGCGCTTCTGCGCCGCGGCCGGCGGTTGATCTGTCTAAAAATTCTTCCAAACGCCATAGAAACCGCGCCGGTGCTACGCGGTGAACAGACAGCCGGGTATGGCCGCGACGTGTAACAATGTCTTCGCGCGCGGTGCCTGTGCTGGCGGCCCGGCTTTGCAAACGGAACAGGACAGCGCCGGGATTGGCAAAATGGTCCCGAAGGGTGGCGACCAGAGTTTTGCCGTCCTTCACCCCAAACCTGTTGGCGGCTGCGGCATTTTGAAAGCCAATCTGACCCACGTCATCGGTGGTAAAACAGGGGGCGGCATCAAGCCCCATCAACGTCTCCAATCGGCGCTCAAGACCGACGCCCTGCATGATATCAAAAAATGCCAGCCCCCGAATGACGACGCCCAGGACCGCGAATGTGGCGCCCGCCACCATCGTAACCATTTGGGCACCGGAATCCTGCACCAAAAGCCCTGTCAAAATACAGCCAATTGCCACCACAAACAGCACCCAAATCCGAGAGCCGAGCCCACGAGCCGTGCTGATCACACCGCTTTTTTTGGATGCCGATTTGGTCAAATGCCCTCTCCATGCCGCACTGCGCTGGCTTTATACAAAGGGCTAAGTGTTAATTGGGGCTTAATGCAGACCAAAAAACACCGTCAAGTTGTTTATTGTTCTATTTTATTCGGGTTAAGACTGCCAAAAAGAAGCCGTCACCGCCATCAAGCGGGGTTAACTGCCGAAGTGATGTCTGTTGCCAATCGGAAGATTGGCGTAAAAACAATTCAATTTGATCTTGGTTTTCGTCGGTCAGAAGCGAACAGGTAACATAGGCAAGTCTGCCATTTGGGGCAACAAGGCGGGCAGCGTCACGCAAGATTTCCGCCTGCAGTGCGATCAATTCGGCAAGGCGCGCCTCGGTCAGTGCCCATTTCCCGGCAGGATCGCGACGCCAACTGCCCGATCCCGAACACGGTGCATCCACCAACACCAGATCATAGGGAGCGTATTGGGCAGGGTTGGTCAGCATCCCGATTTGAGCACCTGCCCGTTTGGCGCGGACAGGCAAATCACGCATGCGGGCGGGTTCGCCGTCATAGGCCCAGATGTGCGATTTTAAGCGTGCGGCAAGAGCCAGTGTTTTACCACCCCCGCCTGCGCAATAATCCAGGATTTTTTGGCCAGATACCGCGGGAATATCATCAACGATTGCCTGCGATGCTACATCCTGAAGCTCAAACAAGCCATCCATATATGGTAATATTTTCAATAACTTGCGGCTCGATGTTCGCACTTCAAGTGAAGCTGCGGCCATTGGGTGAGGCACTGCGTCTATGCCATCTGCCGCCAATAAGGAAACCACGTCTTGCAGGGACGATTTTGCCAGATTTACGCGCAAAAATACCGGGGCGCGGTGTTGAAGAGCCTTCATAACCGCGTCAAAGCGGTCGCCTAAGCTATTTCGCAGGCGGGGGGCCAGCCAATCCGGGCAATCCAAAGCTTCCAGATCGCTGGCTGGCTGCTGCGCATCGGCATCACTCAGCACCGAAGGCGCATGGCCAATCCCCGTGAACACCCGGCCTACATCTTCGCCCAAAGCACGCATCCGGGCCAGCATCAGGCCGCGACCCGTCTCACCGCCACCAAAGGCCGAATAAGACTGTTTGCACCGCCACGCATCGAACACAAGATCGCGAATTGCGGCCCTGTCGCCAGATCCTGCATAGCGGTTTGCACGCCCCCAGTTGGTTAGCGCTGCATCAATCGGCGTGCCACCAAGCATGCGGTCAAGCACCTCGATGGCTCCTGATATGCGGGCGGCTGGTAGCATCACATCACCCGGTAGTTCGGGCTTTCCCGGGTTATTTGTACATCATGCACATGGCTTTCCTTCAGCCCTGCCCCGGTGATGCGCACGAAGGTGCAATTGGCCTGCATTTCCGCGATTGTGCCGTTGCCGGTGTAGCCCATGGCGGCGCGCAAGCCTCCAACAAGTTGGTGTACTACGGCGGCGGCGGAGCCTTTGTAGGGCACCTGACCCTCAATCCCTTCGGGAACAAGTTTATCCGATGCGGCATCTTTTTGGAAATACCGGTCTGCAGACCCACGCGCCATGGCCCCGAGCGACCCCATGCCGCGATAGCTTTTGAAGCTGCGCCCTTGGTACAGGATTATCTCGCCGGGGGCTTCGTCGGTGCCCGCAATGGCTGATCCGATCATGGCGCAAGACGCGCCCGCCGCAATAGCCTTGGCAAAATCGCCGGAATATTTGATGCCGCCGTCAGCGATGACGGGAATATCACCCGCGGCCCCGGCGGCG
>JACMNW010000191.1 GCA_014378345.1 Pseudorhodobacter sp.
AACCGAGCCAAGTTCGAAAAGCCACTGAAATCCAGAAGATACTTGTAGCGGTTAAAGGTAAATGTTCGCGTGCCCGCCGCCGCCCATAACGGCTTGCTCAGCTCAACCGTGGCCGCACCGATGTCTTTTGCCAGCACATACACTTCGCGCCCAACCCCGGTACCACTGATCCGTGCACCAACGGGAATATTGGCCACGTTGGCCACCGAAGTCAGCCGCGTCGGCTGTGCGACAGTATAGGTGCCAATGGATGTCACAGTCGTCGTATCCCACGCTGTTCCGGGAATGGGTTCCAGCAGCCCATTCGACAAAACCCGATGCTCGGTAAAGCTGGTCAACCCAGAAATCGCTGCCACATCAAGCGGGGAAGAAAGCAAAACGCGTCGCCCGCTTAGATCCAGCGATACGTGGTCGGTGAAATAGAACAGCGATTGCAGCGCCCGCCGAAACCCTTCCAAAACTGTCCCGAAAGCCGCCGCATAGGTATCCAGATCATAATTGCGCCGACAAATCAGCCGCGACGCCGCCGCCATCGTAAGCTTGCCCTCAAAGCGGACTGCATTTTCAAACGTTACCGTACCTGCCAGAAAATAGGTCCCGGCGGGTACCAGAACAGACCGCCCAGCCGCTGCCAAATCCGCCGCCGCAAACGCCGCTGTGTCGTCGGCCACGCCGTTACCGATGGCGCCATAATCGCGCACATCGACCCAATCCATCAGCTTGCGGTGAAACGCCCCGGTGATGTCTTCAACCACAATATCATCAATCCGTACAACGCCGCCGTTTGATCCCGTCAGATCAAGCCCGATATGGGCATAAACTGGCACCGTACCCCAAACCAGATTTACGCCAGTCCGGTTGCCCGCGCCAATAATCGCGGAAACCGTCACTACCTCGCCGTAAGCTGTCAACGCCACTGATGTTCCGGTTTGCGGCGCTGCCACCACATTCGTCTGGCCGATATTCCCCGCCCAAGCCGCAATACGAACAGACGGTAGGTTTCCAGAAACCGCTTTAACCTTAACCGTCACCCGCAAATACATGCCCGGCTGCATTGGTGTCTGTGCAAATGACCTGACCTTTTGTACCGTATCTGTTTTTTGCACTTCGAGACAGCCGCCGAAATCCTGATCCGCTGGCACAAAGGCCGCGTTGGGCTGGCCCAGATAGGTGGCTGATCCCGGCGTGCCATCGCCGCGCGACCAAAGGTTTAACCCCGCCGCAAAGGCTGGCGGCATCAGGACAAGCCCGTCAGTGATCGCTTTGTTCATATGGAAATCCTCGCCTTGTTGCGCATCCGGTCCGCGCGGCAAAGACTGCCGCTGCAAACCAGACAGGTAACAAGTCGCGGTTAACTGGAACTATGTTCACCGCGCGCCAAGGTCAGATGGCGCGCAACACCTCAGGCACCGACACCCGCTTCTGGCAACAACTGCACGCCATCAATCTGCCATCCATCCGCCGTCTCCAGCATTTGGTAGTCCAACAAATGCGTGCGCCCGGCGTCATCTGTCACCATCACACGCTGCATGAAACTGCCCTGCACATTGCGCAGTTCCAGCATCCGCACGGCACTTGGATGCCACACCATAGGATAGCCTTGCCTTACCATCGCGCCAAAGTTTTCAGCCGTGCCGAAAATGCCCTTGATGTTGGGTGCCGCAAAACCAAAAGCCGTGGTCACATCCTCCGCCAAAAACGCCGTGATCTGGCCCTGAATGGTGGCTTCTATCGCAGGGTTTCGTGTCTCCTGCGCCAGTGCAGGCAACGCCAATACACTCGCCAATATCAGTCCGTAAAGCTTTAACCGCATTATCCGACCCTCCACTAACGTCCCCACACTAAGGTTAGCGCAAGTAAAGGGCCGGTCAAGCGTTACGCGGCCAATTCGCCCCCAAGTGCCCGATCGATCAATGCAATCGTCTCGTCCACACCGTAAAGCCCAATAAACCCGCCAAATCGCGGGCCTTGTGATGCACCCAGCAGCACCTCGTAAAGCGCTGTGAACCAGTCTCGAAGCGGCGCAAACCCGTGTTCGGTGCCCACCGCAAACACCATGGTCTGCAACGCCTCCCCGTCCAGACCATCCTCCCAAACCGCAAGCCGCCCACGCAAATCGACCATCGCCGTGCGCTCTTTATCGCTCGGCAGGCGAAACACCCGCGTCGGGGCCACAAAATCATCAAAATACCGCAGCGCAAACCCCGCCGCCGCATCCAGATCGGGGTGCGTCGCAGGGCTGGCGTCCGGTGCATAGCGCTGAATAAAGCCCCACAGCCCGCTCTTGTCTTTAGCGCCCGCCACCGACGCCAGGTTCAGCAGCATCGCGAACGGCACCACCATATTCGATGCCGGAGGCGCACCGCGATGAATATGCCAAACCGGGTTGTTCACCTGTGCGTCGATGTCCTGCGCCGCAAACGCCCGCAACTGCTGATGATACTCATCCACCGCCTTCGGGATCACATCGAAATGCATCCGCTTCGCCGTTTTGGGCTTCAGATACATGAAATACGACAGGCTTTCCGCCGACGCATAGGTCAGCCATTCATCAATCGTCAGGCCATTGCCCTTGGATTTGGAGATTTTCTGCCCGCCTTCATCCAGAAACAATTCATACGTCATATGCTCCGGCGCACGACCGCCAAGCACCTCACAAATCCCGTCATAAATCGGCGTGTTGGTGGAGTGGTCCTTGCCATACATCTCGAAATCCACATCCAACGCCGCCCAGCGCGCGCCGAAATCGGGTTTCCATTGCAGCTTCACGCGCCCGCCCGTTACCGGCAACGTGCAATCCACTCCATCCTCGCCCTCAAACGTAATCGTCCCCTCGGCGGCATTCACCTCTTTCATCGGCACATACATAACGCGCCCCGAAATCGGTGAGATCGGCAGAAAACAGGAATAGGTCTGTTGGCGTTCTTCGCGCAGGGAGGCCAACATGATCTTCATTACCGCATCATACCGCTCGCAACACAGCCGCAAGGTCGCATCAAACTGGCCTGACTTATAAAACTCCGTCGCGGAAATAAACTCATACTCAAAGCCAAACGTATCCAGAAACCGCCGCAACATGGCGTTGTTATGGTGGCCGTAGCTTTCATATTCTCCGAACGGATCGGGAACCACGGTCAGGGGGCGCTGCAAATGCTCCCGCAGCATTTCGGGGTTCGGCACATTGTCGGGCACCTTGCGCATGCCGTCCACATCATCGGAAAACACAATCAGCCGCGTCGGAATATCCGATATCGCCTCAAACGCCCGCCGGATCATCGTAGTGCGCGCCACCTCGCCAAACGTGCCAATATGCGGCAAGCCGGATGGCCCATACCCCGTCTCAAACAACACATAGCCTTTCTCGGGCATTTTTCCGTCATAGCGCGCCAATATCCGGCGCGCTTCTTCAAACGGCCAAGCCTTCGATTTCATCGCAGCATCGCGCAGGGCAGACATCGGCATATCCTTGGTGGGCTAAAGCGGCTATCTGCCGCGAACATCCTGTCTCCTATTGCCGTGCCTGCCCCGCGTCAATAATCTGCGCATCAAATGCCACCTGAAGGATAGCCCATGCAAAATACCCCCGCCTCGCTGTCCGCCCAAGACGCCCTGATCGCCGTGATGATCGCCACCTCAGCGGCGGACGAACAACTGCGCACCGCCGAAATGGTCGCCATCCAACGCATGGTCAACCACATGCCGGTGTTTGCTGATTACGACACAGACCGTATCCGCCAGATCGCTCAAACCGTGTTCGATCTGTTCGAGGAAGAAGACGGCCTCGATGCCCTGTTTGGCCTGATCCGCGCCGCGCTACCCGAACGGCTGAATGAACCCGCCTATGCCCTTGCCTGTGACGCCGCCGCCGCCGATGGCCGCCTGCGCGAAGTGGAACTGCGAATGCTCGAAGAAATCCGCGAAGAATTGTCGATAGACCGTCTTCACGCCGCCGCCATCGAATGGGGCGCGCGTGTGCGGCATATGAAGCCGTAGTCACCGCTTAACCCGCTGCAACAGAAATGTTGCAAGCGGCTAGGTAGCCCCGGCCAACTGCGCTGCGCCCAAAAGCGCAATCTCAACCTCCGCAAGCGATGGCCAGCCGTCTTCCAGTGCCCGCAAAACCGGCGGAACAATCCCGCGCGGCATGAACGCATAGCCAAATCCAGCCGCAACCGCCGCCGCACATCCAGCAAATGAAGGCGAGGTAACCACCACAGCCCAAGCCACGTGCGCATGACCCAACGCCCCGGCGGCCCGGCCCCGGTACACGCAAGGCGCGGGCGACGCGATCAATGGCAATACCCCCGCCCCTTGCATAGCCGCGCCAAAATCAGCGTCGCCATGCGCAGGCCCACGCATACCAAGCTTTCGGGCCACAAGGGGTTGCCCCATCATAGCGCATCGCAGGGTCTTGCTTGACCACAATCAAATCCAACTCGTCCGCCCTGAATGCCTCTGCCAAGGGCCGCGTCAACTGAAACGTCACCCGCAATTCCACATCAGGATGTGCCTTTGCAAAAAGGCCAAGCGTTTCGGGCAGATACTTTGTCGCAAAATCTTCCAAACTATCAAACCGCACCCGGCCCTTCACCTCATCTACCGCAAACCGCGTAAGCATGGCGTCTGCACTGAAAATCATCTGCCGCGCGTGCCCGAGCAGGCGGTTACTGTCCTGCATCAACGCTACATTCCGCGTGTTGCCAACCAACTAGACCCGGCCCAAAACCAATTCCAGTTTTTGCATCTGCCCCGTCACCGCCGATTGTGACCGCCCAATCAAATCACCCGTGCGTGAAAAACTGCCCGTTTCTGCCAACATCACAAAGGTGCGCAAAAGGCTGCTATCAAGGTAGTGATTGCCCGTCCCACCTGTTCGCGATTCAGATTAATCAGCTCACAACTTCCAATTTCTTTTTGTAATCCCCTTCTCCAACAGTCCATCACCGCAACATCGGAGCCAAGCGATGGACATTGCAAATCTGATTGAAAACCTTGTATCTCCTACAACCCTTGCCTTCCTTCTGGGCATCATCGCCACCCTCATCCGGTCTGATCTGGAAATCCCAGAACTGGTGATCCGCATCTTCGTGATCTTTCTGCTGTTCTCAATTGGCCTTCAAAGCGGGCGCGAACTTGTAATCGCCGACCTTGGCACTTTGCCTGCAGCCTTGGCAATTACGGCGGCGTTAGTGGTATACCTTCTCGGTCTGGCTTTCTTGGTTGCCTACCGCATCCTTGGCCTAGATATTTG
>JACMNW010000192.1 GCA_014378345.1 Pseudorhodobacter sp.
ATTGCCTCGCTTTTTGCCGGGTGGCTGATGGCACCGGCGGTGGCGCCGGCTTGGACGATTGTGGTAGGGGTCATGCTGGCACTGCCACGTTTGCTGCCGCTGCCGTTTGGCATTGTGCCGGAGCGGGCCGGTGTTACGTTGCGCAGCCATTTTGCCGCTTTGGGCAATGATGCGTTGATCGCCGTTGGCCAAATTATGCTGTCGCTGGTGTTGCTGGCAGATACGGCGGCCAACATGCTGGACGCGGTAGTGCGCTCGGCTTGGCGGCTGGCCGTCTCGCGGCGGCATATGTTGGAATGGATGACGGCTGCACGGTCTGGTGGTGGCGCGGCTCCAACAGTAATGGGGCAGTACCGGCGAATGGCACCGGGCGTTGTGCTGGGGCTGGCTGTCTGCGAATTGGTTTGGCTGTTCAATCCAGCGTCGGTTCCATTGCTATTGCCTTTTGCGCTTGCCTGGCTTGGTGCACCGGCGATGGCGCAGTACATAAGTTTGCCGCGAAGTGTTGGGCCTGCCGCACCACTGCCAGCCCATCAAGCGCGGGCGCTCAGGTTGATCGCGCGGCGGACGTGGCGGTATTTTGAAACCTTTGTGACGGCGGAAGAAAACTTTCTGCCGCCGGACAATTTTCAGGAAAGCCCGAAACCCGCGATTGCGACCCGGACCTCGCCTACCAACATCGGGCTTTACCTGTTATCAACCGTCGCCGCCCGCGACATGGGGTGGATCGGGCAGACGGCGGCTTTGCTGCGGATGAAAGACACCCTGCAAACCATGCAACGGATGCCGCGCCATCGCGGGCATCTTTACAATTGGCATGATACACGTGATTTGCGGGTGCTGGAACCGGCCTATGTCTCGTCCGTCGATAGTGGAAATCTGGCGGGTCATCTGATTGCGGTGGCGCAGGCGTGCCGCGAATGGGGCCATGTCGCGGTGCCAATTGCGGTGCGCCGCGAGGCGGTTCGGGACACGATTGGTTTGGCGCAGGAGGCGCTGGACAGCGGCCCCGCTTGGCCTGATCTGGCGGCTGTCCTGGGCGAGCTTGCGCAAGGTGTGGACGCACCGGAAACCGATTTACGCGTCCTTTTGCCCGATGCGGTCAAAGCGATAGAGATAGCGCAGGGTCTGGGGGAGCCGGGGGCCAGCATCGTTTTCTGGACCATCGCTGTGCACCGCTGTCTTGCCGATCAGCTTGCTGATCTGACGCAGGCCACGGACCCGGCTTTGTTGGCCGAGGTTGAGGCGATGGCGCGGGCCTTTGCGATGGAAATGGAATTTGGCTTTTTGTTGGAGCCGGACAAGAAACTTCTGTCGATAGGGTTTTCGCTGGTGACCAACCGGCTTGACACCAATTGCTATGATCTTTTGGCGTCCGAGGCGCGGTTGGCCAGCCTGTTCGCCATTGCAAAGGGTGACGTCGATACGCGGCACTGGTTTCGCCTTGGCCGGGCGGCAACGCCGATTGGGGCTGGGTCGGCGCTGATCTCATGGTCGGGCAGTATGTTCGAATATCTGATGCCATCGTTGGTGATGCGGGCACCGGCGGGGTCAGTGCTGGAACAGACGAACCGCTTGGTCGTTGCGCGCCAACAAAGCTATGGTGCGGCGCTTGGCGTGCCTTGGGGGATATCGGAAAGCTCCTACAACGCGCGCGATCTGGAGATGACGTATCAGTATTCCAATTTCGGGGTGCCCGGGCTTGGGCTGAAACGTGGGCTGAGCGAGAACCAGGTAATCGCGCCCTATGCCACGGGGTTGGCTGCGATGATTGATCCGGTGGCAGCCGAGCAGAACTTTGCTCAATTGGCGGCTTTGGGTGCCGAAGGGCGTTACGGGTTTTATGAAGCGGTCGATTTTACCCCCGCACGGCTGCAAGAAAACGACGGTCACGCCATCGTGCGCAGCTTTATGGCGCATCATCAGGGCATGACAATTACGGCCATAGCCAACGCGTTGCAGAATGGCCGCTTGCGTGACCGTTTTCACGGCGAACCAATGATCCAGGGGGCTGAATTGTTGCTGCAGGAACGGGTGCCGCGTGACGTGGCAACCGCACCGCCGCGCGCCCGGGAAGTTCTGGTTGGCAGAGTGGAAACCAGCGATGTGCCGACCGTTCGTGTGTTTGACGCCCCGATGGATGGAACGCCGACCGCGCATCTTCTGTCAAATGGCAATTACGGCGTCATGTTGACGCCCACGGGCGAGGGGTTTAGCCGGTGGCGCGACATGGCGATTACCCGCTGGAGGGCAGACCAGACGCAGGCGGCGCTGGGGTCATTCATCTTTGCCCGCGATACCACCACGGGGGCGGTGTGGTCAGCAGGTGTGCAGCCGACGCGGGTTGATGCGAACGCTCACCGTGCGGTGTTCTGCGAACACCATGCGGCGTTTACCCATGTGGCACCTCGGTTTACCACGCTGACCGAGGTGGTGGTTTCCGCCGAGGATGACGCCGAAGCGCGCCGTGTCACGTTGACCAATACGGGACGCCGGGCGCGTGAGGTGGATTTGACATCTTACGCCGAACTGGTGTTGGCCCCGCAGGCATCTGATCAGGCGCATCCTGCGTTTTCAAAAATGTTCGTGGTGACGGATTATTTGCCAGAATTAGGCGTGATCATTGCCACAAGGCGGCGGCGGTCGCCGCATGACCCCGAAGTTTGGGCGGCCCATATTGCCGTTGTTGAAGGTGGCGAGACTGCACCCATGCAGATAGAGACGGACCGGGCCAGGTTTATTGGACGGGGGCGTAGCATCGGGCAGGCGATGATGGCCGATGGCCCGTTGTCGGGCACCACCGGAACGGTGCTGGACCCGATCTTTTCGATCCGCCGCCGGGTCAGCATTCCAGCAGGTGGCGTTACGCGGGTGACGTTCTGGACCATGGTTGCGGCATCGCCTACGGATTTGCTTGATCTGGTGGATCGTCACCGGGATGCATCAGCATTTGCACGGGCGGCGACCTTGTCGTGGACGCAAGCACAGGTGCAACTGCGCCATCTTGGCATCACCCACGCCGATGCCGCTGATTTTCAGGCGCTGGGCGGCATGGTGATGCGCGGCAATGCAGGTTTGCGAGCCTCGGCTGCGCAAATAGCAGAAGGTGCTAGCCCGCAATCGGCGCTGTGGGCCTTGGGGATATCGGGCGACCTGCCTATCGTGCTTTTGCAGATCGAGGATGCTGAAGATATTGCCGTTCTGCATCAGGTTCTTAGCGCGCATGAATATTGGGGGATGCGGCAATTGCCGGTTGATCTGGTGATTTTGAATGATCGGTCATCATCCTATGTGCAGGATCTTCAGCTTGGCATTGACAGTGCTGTGCGGGCGGCCCGGTCGCGGCCACGGGCTGCGGACATTCATGCTGTAGCGCAGGGAGGTATTCATACGCTGCGGGCCGATTTGTTGAATCCCGGCGCGCGCGCGCAGTTGATGTCAATAGCGCGGGTGGTGTTGGTGGCTGGTCGGGGTGACATTGGCCAGCAGATGAGTACGCTTGCGTCGAGCCACCTTGCTGCACAGTTGCCTGTGACGGTGCCCGCGCCGTTGCCGCCGTCACCGAAGGCACTTGAGCTGGAGTTTTTCAACGGGACCGGCGGCTTTGCAGAAGATGGGCGCGAATATGTGACGGTGCTGCGCGATGGCCGGACGACGCCCGCGCCATGGCTGAATGTGATCGCCAACCCCAAGTTCGGTTTTCAAGTGTCAGCAGAAGGCAGCGGCCATGTCTGGTCGGAAAACAGCCGTGAAAACCAATTGACGCCGTGGTCTAACGATCCGGTATCGGACCCTGCAGGTGAGGCGATCTATCTGCATGATCTGGATACGGATCACGTCTGGACGCCGACGGCGTTGCCGATACGCGGCGACGGTACCTACACCGCGCGGCATGGTTTTGGGTATTCGACTTTCGAGCATGAAAGCCACGGAATCGTGGCCGTGATGACGCAGTTTGTGCCGATGGATGACCCTGTGAAGATCAGCCGACTGACCTTGCGCAATACCGGCGTGACGGTGCGGCGGTTGTCGGTAACGGCCTATGCAGAATGGGTATTGGGTACATCGCGCAGTGCGTCCGCTCCGTTTGTGACGACGAAGCCGGACCCGACGACTAAAGCAATCCTCGCGCAAAATACATTCAGTACGGCGTTTCCCGGCCGGGTGGCTTTTGCCGATCTTGGCGCTGGCACAAGCAGTTGGACGGCGGACCGGGCCGAGTTTATTGGGCCGGGTGGGACGCTAGCAGCGCCTGCTGGTATCAGAACTGCACCCCTGTCAGGGCGAACCGGCCCGGCGCTTGATCCCTGTGCGGCCTTGCAACGCCGGGTCACCTTGCAACCCGGCCAGACGGTTGAAGTGGTGTTCATGCTGGGGCAAGCCGATAGCGAGGCAGCTGCGAGTGCGCTGATCCAGCGGATGCGGGGGGCTGATACGGACGAGATTTTAGCTGCGGTGAAACAGCACTGGGCAGGGCTTTTGACAGCGGTGCAGGTGACCTCGCCTGATCGGGCGATGGATATCATGTTGAATGGCTGGCTGCTGTATCAAACGCTCGCTTGCCGGGTTTGGGCAAGGGCAGGGTTTTATCAAGCCAGTGGGGCGTATGGGTTTCGCGACCAGTTACAAGACGGGATGGCGTTGACCTTCAGCCGCCCCGATATGACGCGGGCGCATCTGCTCAGGGCGGCAAGTCGGCAGTTTCCCGAAGGTGACGTACAGCATTGGTGGCTGCCGCATTCGGGGCAGGGGGTGCGTACACGGATTTCGGATGATCGGGTTTGGCTGGGATACGGTGTGGCACGCTATATTTCGGTGTCGGGCGATGTCGGCATTCTGGATGAAGAGGTACCATTTTTGCAAGGGCCGGCGGTGCCGCCCGGCGCGCATGACGATTTCTTTCAGCCGACGGTTTCGGAAACCACCGCCAGTTTGTTCGAACACTGCGCCCGTGGTCTTGATCAGGCGATTGAGATGACCGGTGAAAACGGCATGCCGTTGATAGGCACGGGTGATTGGAACGACGGGATGAACCGGGTTGGTGAAGCTGGCAAGGGCACGAGTGTCTGGTTGGGTTGGTTGCTGATCGCGACGATCAACATGATGGCGCCACTGGCAGATAAACGGGATGCCAATCGGGCACAGCGTTGGCGCACCCATGCAAAGGCGGTGCGCGAGGCGATTGAAGCACAGGGGTGGGACGGCGCATGGTATCGGCGCGGCACCTTTGATGATGGCACGGTGCTTGGGTCTGCCGCGTCTGATGAATGCCGGATCGACAGCATTGCGCAATCCTGGGCGGTGCTATCGGGCGCGGCGGACCCGGCGCGCGCCAGAACAGCAATGGCGTCGATGACCGACCATCTGATCCGGCCCGACCCGGGATTGGCATTGCTGTTTGCGCCGCCATTCAACCACACACGCACCGACCCGGGCTATATCAAGGGCTATCCGCCGGGGCTGCGTGAAAATGGCGGGCAGTATAGCCATGCCGCGATGTGGGCCATTCTGGCCCATGCGCAGTTGGGGGATGGCGATGCGGCGGGGCGTTTGTTCGCTATGCTGAACCCGATCAATCATGCGCTGACCCCAAGCGACGCAGATCGCTACAAGGTGGAGCCGTATGTGGTGGCCGCCGATGTTTACTCGACAGCACCTCATGAAGGGCGCGGCGGTTGGACGTGGTATACCGGGTCTGCAGGATGGATGTACCGTGCGGGCATCGAGGGGCTGCTGGGCCTTTCGCGTAATGGCGCTACTTTGCGTCTGGATCCGTGTTTTCCGAAGGACTGGCCCGAGATGACGGCAACTGTCACGCTGGGCGACGCCAAGTTTGTGATCACGGTGTTAAATCCTGATAAGTCGGGGCGCGGTGTAGTATCTGCGCAGTTAAACGGCGCGCCGGTGCGGGTAGATGCCGGCGGTTTGGTGGTTGCGCTGACCGATGGGGCGCATGATTTGACGGTGGTATTGGGTAGGCAGGTCGCGGTGAACCGGGAGTTGACAGATATCGCAGCTAGCCTTTGATGATGTTGTGAATTGCCTCCAATCATTGCACAGTAGGGCGGGAACCAAACGCTTTGAACGCGCGTTTTTGGCAAAAGCGGGGGTTCGGTTGCAATGCCAAAGATTGTGGGGATAGAGAACGGCGGTCCGGAGAGTGCGACGGCGTTCCGACAAGTACGGCAGCCTTTTGCACGAAGCCCAACCGGCGGCATTGTTGTAACGACAATTGCAGTTGTAGCTGCATTACACTTTGGCAGCGATGTCTTCTTGCCGTTGGCGATTGCAATGTTGATCACCTTTGCCTTGTCGCCACTTGTTACCCGCCTGCGCAGTTTTGGCTTACCGATGATTGCTGCGGTTCTGGCGACGGTGACGATTGCCTTTGCGGCTATTGGCATGTTCGGTCTGGTTGTTGCCGGGCAGGTGGGCGAGTTGGCGCAAGAGTTGCCGACGTTTCAGGGCAACATCGTGAAAAAGTTGGAAACGTTGCAAGATACCGGGCCCGAGAACGGGTTGGTGGCGCGCCTGTCTCGGATGGTGGCAGAGATCAATGCGCAGATTGCAACTGTGGCGCCCGCGACTGGGGTCGGCGACATAAAAAGCGGGCCGCTTGCCGTTGAGGTGGTCGAAAACCGGGGGCCGTTTGAAACCCTGCGGGATATTGCGCTGCCGCTGATCAAGCCAGTTGCGACGGCCGGTTTGGTGATTGTGGTCGTGGTCTTCATGCTGCTTGAACGCGATGAGTTGCGCGACCGATTCATCCGCCTGGTGGGGGCGAATGACATTAACCGCACCACGCAAGTGATTGAGGATGCTGGCACAAGGGTGGGCACCTATCTGCTGATCCAGCTGCTGGTGAACGTCATCTATGCAGTGCCAATTGGGATTGGCCTGATGGTAATCGGGGTGCCGAATTCCGTGCTTTGGGGAATGCTGACGCTGGTTTTGCGGTTCGTTCCCTATATTGGCCCGATCTTGGCTGCGATCTTTCCGTTGTTTCTGGCCTTTGCAGTGTCACCCGATTGGTCGATGGTTCTTTGGACGGGGGCATTGTTTTTAACCGTTGAAATGGTCAGCTCGAACGTGATCGAGCCGTGGCTTTATGGGTCAAGGACGGGTGTCAGCCCACTGGCCATCATCATTTCGGCAATTTTCTGGACGTGGGTATGGGGGCCTTTGGGACTGGTATTGTCAACGCCACTGACGGTTTGTCTTGTGGTGGTGGGCCGGTACATTCCGCAGTTCGAGGTTTTTGACGTGCTGTTTGGCGACAGGCCGGTTCTGGCCGCACATTCGCGGCTTTACCAACGGCTGTTGGTTGGCGATACGGTTGAAAGCACATTGCGCGCAGAGGAAATGCTGGAAGAAGATTTTATCGCGGATTACCACCGCGATGTCGGCATCCCGGCCTTGCTGTTGGCGCAACGCGATTATGAGCGCGGGGCGCTTTCGCAAGATCAATTGACCCGTTTTGTCGACACTGCCGAACATCTGCTAAACGAGCTTGATCAGGTTGTGACGGAGGAGCTGGGTGAGGCGCATGGCGTCAAGGCGGCGCAGCCAGACGGTAATGAGGATATACCGGACAGCGATGCGAAGGTGGATCTTGCCGGAGCGGGCCGTCGTCTTGTTGTGCTGGGCGGCAGAACGCGGCTTGATGACTTGGCGGCGGGCATGTTGGCGCAGGCGGCCGCGTCTGATGGGGCGCAAGTGACGGTTCTTTCACATTTGGATTTGACCCCCAGCAGGTTTGCGGAGGTGACGAGTTTGGATGCAAGTTGCGTGCTGTTGAACTTTCTGGACACCGCACCATCGCGGGCATCGTTGCTGCACATCCGCCGCCTTAAGCGAGCGGCACCCCATATGCGGGTAGGGCTGGTGCTGTGGCAGGCCTCGGTGGATTTGCATGATGGCGCACCTGTAAGGCGTGTTTCGCCGGGCAAACTGGCAGAGATTATGGAGATCGGCGCAGATTTTTATGCAACGTCTATGGAAGAGGCGCTTGCGCTGTCATTTCAGGATGACGCGCCGCGACCAGCAACGGAGCCGACCAAAAAGGCAAGGCGTCGGTCGTCGCGGGTGGAACCAGTGGGCACTCTTGCCACCGCCGCAGCACGGTAAGAGCAGGTAGGCCGTCTATTGAGACAACCGTCTGAACTTATGAAATAAAAGAGGCCGCAGGTTTGACCTGCGGCCTTAGTTGGGCTCCAGGGTAGGGGAGCGGAACCGGTTGATCAAAATCTGAGACAAACCCGGGGGGAGATGGCTTGTCTGACGCGGTTCAACCAATCAACACCCCGGGGAGGAGTTGGTTCCCAATTTCAGAGGTGAATATTTAGGCCATCTTTGGGAACCTATGGGGGCGATGGGCGTTGATCGGTAATTACTAAATTTTGGAGAGTGAGATATGTCGGTGTTAAACGACGCAGACAATCCCGGCGGGTTCGGTGCAATTGACAGTCTTGAAGCGCTGAGCGCACTGCAC
>JACMNW010000018.1 GCA_014378345.1 Pseudorhodobacter sp.
CTGGGATCCACCGCCGGATTGGACACATCCCGAATACAGGTCGCCTTGGAAAAAGGCGTTATCGTGATCAACGGGATCACAGTTTCTGCAATGGAAAATCAACTGATTGCACGGGCTGTGCAAAAAGTCACAGGCGAGGTGAAGGTGGTGAACCGTCTGGTGATCGACGAAGGATTGAACAAAAACAGGGTGTCGCCATGACACCATCCAACAAACCTCTTGCAGATATTCACTTGGCGCGCTGTCCGTTCTGGCCGTGGCGGGTGCCGCTGCTGTTGCCCGACAGGTTCAACCAACGTGCATTGCTGACATCGCCCCGGGCCGCACCGCGTGGCGCTAGCAGCTTGGTGATTTCGCCGTTAACGGGCGCACAATAACAGTCAATCAAACGCTTAACGATGCTAACAGTTTTGCCGAGATTATTCAAATTTAACCCAGCTTATGCAAAATATCGCCAAATTCGCCGATCAGGGGAACGATGTAACCCGGTGGGTGTTCGCTGGCCCGGCAGGCTTAAACTTTACCGCCGATACCCGGCTTTTGAAAGATCGCGGGGTCATTCCTGACCCGCTGGCGGGTGACATATGGGTTCACGAGTTCACGGGCCGACTACGTGCGGGTGCCGTTTTCAGATGTGGGCCCTATCGTTGTTCAAGATGATCTGGATGATGATCAGGTTCTTTTCTTATCAGATATTTTGCTGACAGGCCGGGGACGGCGATTTAACGGCTCCTGCCCGGTTTGGGCGGAACATTGGGCACAGCTAACAGTTTTACGCCCAGATTTTCTTTCAGAAAGGTTAAGCGATGAAACACGTCGTGCTCATTATAGTGATTGCCATTGCGACACCGCTGGCCGCGCAGACATCAAACGACGACATGCCTGTCATTGAAAACTGGTGGGACAAAGTCGGCGCTGATTTTTTCGGTAAAGCGACAATGGACGAGCTGCGTCCTGAAAACGAAATTCGCGCCCAATGGACAGGACCAAGCGCTGATGATCAGGCCGCATCTCTTGCCCGCTGTGCAAAAGCAAACGGCCAATCGGCCGGTGCTTCAACATCGTTGCAGGAAGGCAGCACCGACGAAGGTGAGGATAGCACCGCCGAACAACTGGCAGATGAGGTGCCGGCATTAGTTGGTCCGGATGGTGAACAGTCTGCTCAGGCGGCGGAAACGACAAGCACGACCGGGTCTGTCAGCGGCAAAAAGATTCAGGTGCCTGCGGCAGACGGAGCCCCTGCCCCCGATACGGGATTGGTCGGCGCAACCGGCGGGCCGGATAACAAGATGATCCGTATTTGCGAACTGATCCCCAATCTTTGATCACCGAAGCGCCCTCAGAAGGGCGGCGCGTTTAACCAACACAGATGGAGCCTGAAAATGGATGATTATGAAGACCCGACCACGTTTCGCGGCAAAGGCGGCGAAATTCATCAGACCAGCAGTTCGCACGGCGAGCGCTTGACGACGGCACAGGGAATGGTTGTCGCCGACAACCAGAATTCGCTGAAAGCCGGTGACAAGGGCCCCATTCTTTTAGAAGATTTCGTCCTGCGTGAAAAAATCTTTCACTTCGACCACGAACGTATTCCGGAGCGTGTCGTGCATGCCAGAGGAACCGGCGCGCATGGGACGTTCGTGTGCACCCGCGCGATTGCAAATTTGACCATGGCCGCGCCATTTCAAACCGAGGGCAAGGAAACCCCCTTGTTCGCGCGTTTTTCCACTGTGGTTGGATCAAAGGGGTCACCCGATCTGGCGCGTGACGTGCGGGGGTTCGCGGTCAAGTTTTATACGGACGCTGGAAATTGGGATTTGGTGGGAAACAATATTCCTGTGTTTTTCATTCAGGACCCGATCAAATTTCCAGATCTGGTGCACGCCGTGAAACCTGAACCCGACCGTGGTTTTCCCCAAGCGCAATCGGCGCACGATACGTTTTGGGACTACATCTCACTTACACCTGAATCAATGCACATGGTGATGTGGCAAATGTCTGACCGGACCATTCCACGATCTTTCCGCATGATGGAGGGCTTTGGCGTCCACACGTATCGGTTTCTGACTGCAAATGGCGATTCAACCTTTGTTAAATTTCACTGGAAACCTGTGTTGGGGATGCAATCGGTGTTGTGGGATGAGGCTGTAAAGATAAACGGCGCTGATCCGGATTTTCATCGTCGCGATCTGTGGAATGCCATTAAGCAGGGCGATCATCCGCAATGGCGGTTGTGCGTGCAGGTGTTTGACCAGACATTCGCAGACGAATTTGAATTCGATATTCTTGATAGCACCAAACTTATCCCTGAAGAACTGGTGCCATTGGAGGAAATTGGTGTGATGACGCTGAACCGCGTTGTCGATAACTTTTTCCAGGAAACAGAGCAGGTGGCGTTCTGCACGCAAAATGTGGTGCCAGGCATAGGCTTTTCGGATGATCCATTGTTGCAGGGTCGGAACTTTTCCTACCTCGACACCCAGCTGAAGCGCCTGGGCGGGCCCAACTTTGCCGCTTTGCCCATCAACGCGCCGCGCGGGTGCCCGATGAGCAACAACTACCAAGACGGTCACATGCAAACGGCAAACCGACCGGGCCGCATCAATTATGAACCGAACGGGTTTGGTGTTGGCCCCAGAGAAGATCCGCTTGCAGGCTATGTCAGTTATAGGGGCACCGTGGATGGCCACCGTCAGCGGATTCGCCCTGAAAGTTTTGCAGATCATTACAGCCAGGCGCGGCAATTCTACCTAAGCCAAACAGCGATAGAGCAGACCCATATCTGTGAAGCGCTTATTTTTGAGCTGGGTAAGTGCGAAATGCCCGATATCCGCAACGCTATTGTCGGCCATTTGCTGAATATCGAAGAAGATATGGCCATCACGGTTGCAGATGGGCTGGGGATCGTTGATCTGCCGCCAGCGGCAACCACTGCAGTTCCTGCCCGCAGCGATCTTCCCACGTCTGACGCGTTGAGTATTCTGAAGTCGCCAGTAAAGACTTTTGAAGGGCGCGTTCTGGGTGTTCTTTTGCTGGATGGCTTTGATCCGGATATTCTTGGTGAACTGTCGGCAGCAGCGCTTGATGCGGGTGCGTCAGTGCAGGTTATTGCGGTGCAAGCCAATGGCGCACTTGACGCAAACGGTGGACGCAGACCTCCCGATCACGCGCTGCGTGGAGGAAAATCTGTTCTTTTCGATGCAATTGTGGTTCTCGGGGGCGCAGGCGACGACAGCGCAATTGCAGAGTTTCCGCCAGCGCGGGAATTTATGACCGATGCGCATAATCATGGAAAGTTTATCGGGCATCATCAGGCCACTGCGTTCCTGACTGACTGTAAGCTGCCCGGCCGGCCGGATACAGGTTATTTTGATCTGAGTGGCGAGAAGACGGCCAGTCAGTTTCTGGCCGAATGCGCGGCCGTCAGATGTTGGCTGCGGCTATCTGACATGCCGAACGAAGCTGACTTTGGTTACGGTGATCTTTGAGAATACGTTGTGACATCTTTTTATGCCTCCGTCTGACAGACGGGGGTATCGGTATTCGGTTGCTTGTTCACTGCCCCGTCGCGGCTTAACAAAATACGGGATTTTGGAACAAAATCTATGGAAGGCAGTTTTATAGCCATAGTAGAAACAACTGGAGGATAGGCTTTGGACCAACAAATCGGCGAAATCGTGTTCTGGGTGGTGTTGCTTGCCATCGCGCTTATCGGATTGGCCGTTTCGGAGCGACGGGTTAGCGTGCTGGATAAGCAAATTACCAGCTCAACATCAGGTTCAGGGCGTGCTGGCGATGACCGCAGCTTTCGTGAACCTCAGCGGTCAGATAGCTTTGGCCGCGCTGTAACCGGCTAAATCATGCTACAAGTTGAAATGACCATGGGCTGCCTTTCGGCAGCCCATGGTCATTTTGACAAGATCATGCAGCCTGCAAGATGGCAGCAGAATTGATTGAGGCATCGGCAAGACTAGACAGCGCTTCATCCGTCGCTGTTTCTTCCACCAAAGTTTGCTGAAGCAGGTCCGCCGCGTCATCCATCCCCAGGACTGATGCCCAAGCGCAAAGTGTTCCGTACCGAGCCATCTCGTAATGCTCGCCCGCTTGTGCGGCTGCCACAAGGCCCGCATCCAGTGCAGGAGACCCTTTATAGGTTTCCATTACTTCTTCGCCTTCTTCAAGAATGCCATCGATGGCGGGGCAAGTTTTTGCTTGAGCGCGCTTGCCCATAAGTTCAAAGACCTGTTGCAGACGTTCAACTTGCTGTTCGGTTTCCGTCAAATGCTTATCAAAAGCGGCTTGCAGATCGGTTGACTGTGCCGCACGGATCATTTTTGGCAGCGCTTTCATGATCTTTTTCTCTGCATAGTAAATGTCGCGCAGCCCATCGTGTAACAAGCTTTCGAGGTTGGCCATTTTCATTTTCAGGTTTCCTTCCAGTTGAAAAAATTGCGGACCGCGTCTTGGGGCGGTCAGTGTTACAACCAAGATCCGGATACGATTGTTCCCAAAACGTGCTCTATCTCTGACATTGCACTTGACTAAATCAGGAACCTTTAGGTCGGCGACACGTTGCATTTTTGCAGTCGGTAGGATCAGAGGAAGATGAGATGATGTGTGCCCAAACGTTTCAGGAAAACGTCATTGAGCAAGTTCCAAAGCTGCGCGCCTATGCGCGTGCGCTCGCACCATTGAGGGCTGATGCCGATGATTTGGTGCAGGAAACGTTGGCCAAAGCCCTGCGGTATCACGACCGCTTTACGCCGGGCACACAGTTGAAGTCATGGTTGTTTACTATCATGCGGAACACACATTTTACAGCGGTAAAAAAGGCTACCCGCGAAAAGCCGGGGTTGATTGATTGCGTGGCCGGCAACGTTGCAGTGCAGCCCGTTCACGATACGATTATTGCTTATAACGAAACATTGGCAGCGATTGAACGCCTACCGGGCCGATACCGGGAAATGCTGGTGCTGGTTGTCATGCTGGGGGAAAGCTACGAAAATGCAGCGATCCTTTCCAACTGCGCCGTAGGCACTGTTAAAAGCAGAGTCAACCGCGCCCGCAGCATGGTTCTGGCACAGATTTTGCCTGCTGCCGGTGACATACGACCAGAATTTTTGAAAACATCCCCACAGCGTAGCGTTTCAATATCTTAACAGGTTTATGCAATTGAAAATGTTGTCAAATTCAGCCCGCGTGAACTGCGTGGATGCTTTTTGGCAGCGTCTGATCACCTGTATTATCGTTTAATTTCACTCCAACTTAACAGCAGCAAAAAGCAACCGGGATACGTCGGGAACATTCATCGGCAAGTCGGGTTTTACGGATACTTGCACAACAATGGAGAAAATGATGACCAAAGACAGCGATCTTGACCGGCCTTTCGACACTGACAAGACCATCGAAAAAACCTGGGATCAGGCAAACCTTGACGACCCTGAAGAAGAAGAGATTGATCCTGACGATGAACTTGAAGACGAAATTACAGACGATCTTGACGATGCCGATCAATTGGATGAGTCAGATGCCGACAAGCAGTATCGCGGCAGCCCGCGTGGACCGTCGCCCGACGCGGTGGACTAACTTTCTTATGTAAAGTCAAGTTACGGGGCAGCTTTGTCAGGCTGTCCCGTAAGCCATTCTGGTGCAATTTGACAGAAAAGTTGAAGTAGGCATTGTGGCCCAAAACCAGGTGATTGCCGCTTTGCCGGTTTGGTTTTCCGGAACAATTGCCCCCGCCACAGGTTGGAAAATCATGGATCTGCAAATGCAGCGACCCATGCAAAATTCATCCAGACCAACCGAAGGAAACCACATGAAGCGCACCTTATTGATAATCACCATGGCGGCACAGCTTGCGGCGACTGCACCGATGGCACAGACAGCCGACACCTCGACCACAGCCACCACAGCTGCCGGAACTACAACGGGAACTTTTGGCAGCGACTGGTCGGCGTCCATGGGCACTGCCATGATGGGCAACGACGGCATCAGCCTGCGTTCCGCCGACGAAATCACTACCCAATTCGACACCATGTCGGACATGGACAAAGATATGCTGCGCCGCGACTGTATGATGTACATGCAGACATCGGGTGCTGCGGATACCTCGACCACGAGCGACGCCACTGCAGGTACTGCACAAACTGATGCAACTGGCCAAGCAGCAGTTGAAGGCGACGCCTCCGCCACAGCAGGCACAGACGGTGCTGCCAAACTGTCGCTGACGTCTGAACAGATGGAACAGATCTGCGCCGCGACCAAGGACAAGTAATCATTTTGGGAAGGCGGACAAGAAAGTTCGCCTTTCCAAGATTATTTCAAAGTTACTTTGATAAGAATATTTTCGGCGTGTCAGTTGGCACCTGTAGCAATTCTCGCCTCAACAAATTTTGATACAACTAATATCAATTTGAGTGTAGGCAGCCTGTTGAGGGCGGCCAAACTAACATATTAGAGTTGGGCGTGATGTGTACGAAGAACGTACTTAGCTAAGCCAAAGTGAGTTGACCTGCGATGAAGCCCGACAGTAGCGAAGACCTGTTTTCAGATCATGTACTGACAAATGCTATGGCTGCACTGTTAACAGAAATCCGTTCAGAGCCTGTTCCGGAGTCGATCAGCCTGCTGGCGGGGCAATTGCAAGCGGCACTTGATCAAAGGCTGAAATCCCGAAGCTTCGATGGTGCGAAAGTGTCAAAAGTAATCGATGGCGTGGAATAAACTGTTCGCACAGAATAGGTGCGCGACAACGATCAGATTTGAAAAAGCTCCGACATCTTTTCTAACACAGCACTGCTAAGGGCCGACGGTTTGGGAATGACAATGTCATGCCAATGCCGTTCCTTTGCGGCGCCTGTGTCAAACTGATCGGCCGAGCGGATTTTGCCAAGTTCATCCCAATTTACCGGCACGGCAACGGACGCGCCTGCACGTGCGCGAACGGAAAACGGGGCCACGGCGGTTGATCCCCGTTCATTTCGCAGCCAGTCGATAAATGTGCGCCCGGTGCGCGCCTTTTTTGCCATTGTCGCAGTGAAGTGTTTTGGCTCTGCCTCGGCCAGCATGGCAGCGAAGAGTTGGCAAAAAAGTTTTGCATTTTCCCAGGTTGCGGTGCGGCGCAGTGGCACGATCACATGCACGCCTTTGCCCCCAGATAGCATCGGCCATGACCCAAGCCCAAGGTCGGCCAGTCGGTCATGCAGGGTCACAGCCGCTGAACGCACGTCGGCAAAGCCAAGCGTTTTATCCGGGTCGAGGTCGAAGACAAGCCGTTCCGGCCGGTCCGGTTTGTCGATGCGCGCGCCCCAGGGGTGAAATTCGATGGCTCCCATTTGCACAGCCGCCACGAGGCCCGCTGCCGTGGTAACTGTCATCCAGGTTTCGGTGTGGCCTTTTGGGTCGGTGATGGGAATCCGGCGAATGGCATCAGGAAAGCCAGGGGCTGCGTGTTTTTGAAAAAACTGGTCGCCGTCAATGCCATCGGGCAGCCGCAACAATGACAGAGGGCGGTTTGCCAAGGTGGGTAATACGCGGTCTGCCATATCGTCGTAATACTGTGCCAAACCTAGTTTGGTCAGTTTTACCTTGGGAAACACCATGCGGTCGGGGCTGCTGATGCCAATACCGGCAACTTTTATACGGGTGGCATCAGGTTTTGTCAGGCGGGTCATGGGAAAATCTTCGACCTCGGCTGCGGGTTTATCGTCACGCAGGGCCACGAACCTTGCGTGGCGCAAAAGGCCGTTTGGTGTGCGTTCTGCATAGCCGATTTCGGCAACAACACGCGGCTGCACCCACCGGGCCGCAATCGCATCAGCGGGGGCTGCGACGGCGGGCATCTTTCGGGTAATTGGGGCAAGGCGAGCTGCGATGTCATCCATCGCGGCATCGTCCCAACCGGTGCCGACCTTGCCACGGTAGACCAAGGTCTTTCCTTCATACGCGCCTAGAAACAGCGAGGCAAAGGGGCGCCCACGGCTGGTGGAAGGTTGCCAGCCGACAATGACAAATTCATCCCGACGGATGCATTTCGATTTTACCCATGCCTTGCTGCGGCCAGATCGGTAAGGTGCATCGGCAAGTTTTGATACGATGCCTTCACCGCCCGCGTCGCAGACCGTCGCAAAAGCTGTTGCAGCGGCACCTTCTATTGCGGGCGATATTTGGACCATGCCGCGCGAGGGCTGACCCGCCATCAGCTGGACTAAAGCCAAGCGTCGCTGCGAAAGCGGTTGATGGGTCAGGTCAACGCCGTCAAGTTCAAGCAGATCAAATGCATAGTAGCGAAACGGACCACCGACCTTTATTGCGGCTTGCAGGGCGGCAAAGCCTGTCAGGCCCGCCCCTACCATAACTTCGCCGTCGATAAGGGCCGTGTCACAGTCAAGGTTGGCCAAGGCGGGCAGCAGTTCAGAAAATTTCTCGGTCCAATCGACGCCGCTTCGGGTACGGACCCGCACGCCGCGTGCGCCAGTGGCGACTTGTGCGCGGTAACCATCCAGCTTTACTTCGTGCAACCACGTCTCGCCATCGGGCGGTTTAGCCGCCGTTTCAGCCAGTTGCGGTGCGCGGAATGCGGGTATGGCACCGCGCCGGTCTGGCCCAAATGGCCGCGCAGGTGCAGCCTTTGCAATTTCAGAAAGGGTGCGGTTCGAGGTGACCGATGTTTGATACCGTTTCGCGAACGGTATTGGATTTTTGTCTGCTGCAGTATCGGCGTTTTTGACCATCAACCAATTCTCGGCAGCCTCGCCACGCGTTTTCATCCGCACTAATGACCACGCCGCCGTGGCCCTGCGACCGTGCAGGGCGAAATGCAAATGCCCTTCGGCAAGGCCTGCATCCACATTGTGAAAAGGCTGCCACCATCCGACATCCCACAGCATGACGGTGCCTGCACCGTAATTGCCTTTTGGGATCGTGCCCTCGAAGGTCAAGTAATCGAAGGGATGATCCTCAGTGCGAACGGCAAGCCTTTTGTCGGCCGGATTGGTCGAGGGGCCGCGCGTCACCGCCCAGCTTAGCAGCAAACCCTGCCATTCTAATCGCAAATCCCAGTGCAGCCGGGTGGCATCATGCATCTGGATTGAATATCGCAACGCACCGGCGATGGGCTTGCCGCCTTCGGGTTCCGGGGTTTGGCCAAACTTGCGCATTGTCCGGTAACGCGCCAGCCGGTCCATCATGACGCCTTGCGGCCGGTCTTGCCAGCTTTTGCAGCTTTGGGCGCGGTAGCAGGTTTCGGGTCGGCCTTCAGGCTTTGGCGCAACGCCTCCATCAGATCAACCACATTGCCGCCCTTGGGCCGATCCTGATTTTCGCCGACCAAAGCGCGAGGGGCTTTGATATTTTTGCGTTTCGCATCAATCAATTCACGAAGTGCCTGATCGAAATGATCTTTGAATGCTTCGGGCTTGAATGGACCTGTCTTGCGGTCGATCAACTGTGTGGCCACCGCCAACAGATCTTCGTCCGCTTCGGCGTCTTCAATGTCGCGAAACAACGGCTCGGCATCGCGCACTTCGTCGGCATAGCGCAGCGTTTCCATTAACAGGCCATCACCACAGGGACGCACTGCACAGAGATACTCTTTACCGCGCATTGTAAGTTGCCCTAAACCTACCCGCCCACTTTTGCGCAAAGCATCGCGCACCACGCGGTAGGCATCTTCGGCCAAATTGTCTGTTGGCACGATATAATAAGGTTTTTCATAGTACAGTGGTGAGATCTCGGCGGCTTCGACGAACTGGACCAGTTCAAATGTTTTCTTGGTTTCCAGCCGGATAGCGTCAATTTCAGCGGGGTCAAGCAGTAGGTATTCATCCTCGGCCACTTCGAACCCGCTTAGAATATCAGTGGTTTTGATAGCCCCAACCCCTTCAGCCGTTTTCGAATATCGA